>JAFNGD010000439.1 GCA_017885365.1 Nitrospirota bacterium | reverse complement strand
GAGCTCGGCATACGCTTCCTGGCGGACCATCTCCGCGGCGACACCTACTTCCGCGTCAGCCGGCCGGGCCACAACCTCCATCGCAGCCGGGTGCAGTTCCGTCTGCTCGAACGCATGGAGGCAGCGGGGCTGTAGTCCCCCCTCAGGCCTCTCTCACCCCCCTGTGCTATACTTAAAACATGCTCGCGGCCGCGCAGCCGTTCCGCGGCCTTTCTGTTCCATCCTGTTCTCAAGGAGGTTGCCATGAAAAAGATCGTGCTTGTCGCAGTGGTCCTGCTGTCTCTGTCCCTGCTCGGCGGGTGTCTGTACACCAATGTCCTGGCGCCGTACGACACCGACCTGAACAAGACGGTCCTCGGCCAGAAGAAGGGAGAGGCCTACAATCAATCCATTCTGTGGCTGGTCGCCTGGGGCGACGCCAGCACCGCCGCCGCGGCCAAGCAAGGCGGACTGACGACGGTGAACCACATGGATAAGGAATTCCTGAACATCTTCTTCGGGTTCTATACGAAGACCACGACGATCGTGTACGGGGATTGAGGGAGGATGCCATGGGAACGTTCGCGCGGATAACGGCCGTCCTCGCCCTTGTCCTGATCGGTGCGGGCTGCACGGCCGGCCTCCTCTACACGCATACGGTACAGCCGCTGACGATCAACCAGCGGGAGACGCCGATCACGGGGACCGAGGGACAGAACGCCATCAAGCATATCCAGCTCCCCTATATCGGTATCATGTGGGGCGACGCGGCACTGGGCGACATCGCCCGAGAGAAAGGCCTGCAGGAGCTCTACTACGCCGATCTGGAATACCTGAGCGTGCTGACCATCTGGCGTCAGTACACGGTCCACCTGTACGGGCGGTAGCAAACGCTCGTCTACGGCCCGAGGCCGACCAGCATTATCCCTCGGTCCTCCTCGCCGGCTTGGACGCCCGAGCCGGGTCGCAGAAAAAACAAGGCCTCTTTTTTGGGCAGCCCGGTGCTCCGCTGTGCTAAGCATGCATGATGCGTGTGCGTATTTCTGTCACGGTCTTGCCTTCCCGGCAGCGCTTCCCCTGCGGCCGCGCTGCTGTGGGGTTGGTTCCTGTTATTGAATAACCCCACCCTGCCCCTCCCCTTAATGTAAGGGGAGGACAAAGGAGGGGTTATGCTTTGGGGCATGCATACGCACAGTCGTCGCAGCCGGGCAGCCCGGCGTTGAGGAAAAGCCTTAAAGCATTTCAGATTCTCGCAGTACCCAAAGCCCCTGCGGTCCGTGAGCGCTCGTTGCGTTTAGCATGCGCTGATGATCACCGGTAAACCACAATGCCTGCCTGCACGTGCGAGCGAAGTGAAGCGTAAGTGCACATGGCTAGCTTGCAGAATACATTTATACGAACACACACTATGGCATGCCTGCGCGACAGCGAGAACCGGGCCGCAGAAAAAAACGCTGTGGTCTTGTTGTGCACCTGTCCCGGCTTAAGGAACCCATGATCACCCTATCAGACATCCAACAGGCCCGCACGAACATTGCCGCCCATATCCACAGGACACCGCTCATCCACTCGAATTCCCTGAGCAACCTGTCCGGCGCTGAGGTGTACCTCAAGCTCGAAAATCTGCAGAAGACCGGGTCCTTCAAGGTGCGGGGCGCGTTCAACAAGCTGCTTGCGGTGCGGGACGAGAAGGTGATCGCCGCGTCCATGGGGAACCACGCCCAAGCCGTGGCCTATGCCGCCCGGACGCTGGGGAAGAAGGCCGCCATCGTCATGCCCGAGACCGCGGCCATCGTGAAGCAGGAGGCCACGCGGGGCTATGGCGCCGAGGTCATTCTCCACGGCGAGAAGTTCAACGATGCGTTGGACTTCGCGCTCTCCCGCAGGGACGCGGTCTTCATCCACCCTTTCGATGACGACGCGGTCATCGCGGGCCAGGGCACGGCGGGTCTCGAGATCGTCGAGGACCTATCGGACATCGATGCGGTCATCGTGCCCGTGGGAGGCGGCGGGCTGATCGCGGGTGTCGCCGCAGCGGTCAAGGCCCTGTCGCCCCGCACGCGGATGATCGGCGTGCAGGCAGGCGCCGCGCCGTCTGCTTGCGTCTCCTTCGGGGAGCACTCGGTCTGCGACCGGGTGCCGGGGAACACCATCGCCGACGGCATCGCCGTGGGCAGGGTGGGGGAGCGGACGCTTGCGCTCATGGGAAAACATGTGGACCGGATGCTCACGGTCGCCGAGGACCCCATTGCCGGGGCGATCCTGCTGTTCCTTGAGCGTAAGAAGCTGGTGGTGGAGGGCGCGGGCGCCGTGCCCCTGGCCGCGCTCCTGGAGAATGCGGAGGAGTTCCGCGGACAGCGGGTGGTGCTGGTCGTGAGTGGCGGCAATATCGACTTCACGCTCATCGACCGGATCATCCTGAAGGGACTCATCACGAGCAACCGGATCGGCGTCTTCAGCGTCGTCATCGACGATGTCGCCGGAAGCCTGCACAGCCTCACGGGCATCATNNGTCGAGGTGCGCGGCAGGGACCATCTCGCCGAGGTGTTCACCGCGCTGCAGGACAAGGGGTTCGAGGTCGACGCGGGCCCTGCCCGGGAGTGAGGATCTTCATCTCTCCCTATAAGCTCCCCTTTAACATTGTCCGGATCACAAGAATGAACAACAGCTATTTCACCGCAGAGATCGCAGAGATCGCTGAGAAAGTAAACCTCTGAGAGCTAAGAGCAGAGCATAAAGATTTCCTCTTTGAAGAATTAACTTCATGAAACGATAAGGATGTGTCTCGCAAAGCCGCCAAGACGCAAAGAAGAACGATCATTCACGTGAGACAAGCTGGACCCTGAAAATTTCATCTGTGTCCTCCGCGAGTGCAGGATGCAGACCGTCCCCGGGGACATGTGCGGATGGGGGTAAGACTTAAGTCTTTGCCTTACAGAACAAGATCAGCCGTCCTCTGTGATCTCAGTGTCCTTTGTGGCAAAAGCAGTTGTTTTAAAGAACAAGATCATCTGTCCTCTGCGTGCTCTGCGATCTCTGCGGTGAAAAAGCAGCCGTTTTATCGATACTGACGAAGTCGCCAGCGTCCACCGGTCCTGTCCGGGGCCGTGACGTTCCCCGACCGCAATCTGTCCGATTGACACCCTCTCCTCATCCTACTATAATGAACTTCCATTCCTGAACACCCGTCGCGCATCCTTCTTTAGTGCTTACTGCCGGACCGCGGAGACTGGACGTATGAACAAGGACCTCGTTCTCGGGATCGATATCGGCTCCGTCAGCGTCAAGACGGCGCTGCTGGACTCCCGGAAGACCCTGCTCGCAGACTCCTATACCCGCATCAAGGGAGACCCCGCCCGGACGCTCTTGGACGAGCTTGCGAAGCTCGCCGAACGCTTCCCGGAAGGCCGCATCGTAGCCACGAGCATCACCGGGAGCGGGGGCAAGCAGGTTGCGGATGCCATCGGCGCCACGTTCGTGAACGAAATCCTCAGCCAGGCGGCCTTCGCCGGCGCCTTCCATCC
>JAFNGD010000438.1 GCA_017885365.1 Nitrospirota bacterium | reverse complement strand
CCGGGTGTCCGGCGTGAAACCCGTGGACCGGAACAGGGAAGCGATGCCCTTTGCTTCATCGGATATGATAAGGATATTCAGCATGTGCTTCTACGTTTTACGTTTTGCCCTTTCCCTGTTCCGGTCCACGGGTTTCACGCCGGACACCCGGGACATGAAACTGGCGAATGCCGTGCCGCAGGGTGCGGACGAGGCGTCGGACCATTACGACATCGCGTTCCTTGACCTTGACACCGACAACTGGCAGGAGCGGCTCCTGGATGCGCGACACAGCATGCCGGTCATTGCCTTCTCCCGGCCCGACCTTCACAAGGCCGTGGAGGCCTTGAAGCTGGGGGCCGGTGATTACCTGGAAAAGCCCCTGACCGCTGAGGTGATCAGCGAGGTCATCAACAGGCACCAGAAGAAGATCCTGAGCCACAAGTTCGGCTTCGACGAGATCATCGGCAACAGCCAGCCCATGCAGGAGGTGTTCGGGCTCATCAAGAAGGCCGCTGCCAGCGAAAGCAACGTTTTCATCACCGGCGAGAGCGGCACCGGCAAGGAGCTCATCGCCCGGGCCATCCACCGGTGGAGTCCCCGCAGTGAAAAGTCCTTCATGACCATCAACTGCACCGCCATTCCGGACACGCTCCTTGAATCCGAGCTCTTCGGCTTTGAAAAAGGTTCGTTCACGGGCGCGCAGTACACGAAGAAAGGCCTCCTGGAGCAGGCCGACGGGGGGACGGTGTTCTTTGACGAGATCGGCGATGTATCACCCCTCTTCCAGACCAAGGTTCTGCGCGTCCTGCAGGAAGGCGAGATCATGCGGATCGGCGGCATGCGCCAGATCCGCGTCGACCTGCGCTTTATCACCGCCACCAACCGCGACCTCAAGACAGCGTGCCAGCGCGGCGCGTTCCGCGAGGACCTGTTCTACCGACTGAACGTGATCAATATCCATCTTCCGCCTTTGCGCGACCGGATGGAGGACGTGGCGCTCCTGGCGAAGCACTTCGTGCAGAAGCACGCGCCGAAGCGGAAGGACGTTCTGATCAAGTGCATCAGCGGCGAGGCCCTGAGCCTCCTGTTGGAGCATCAGTATCCCGGCAACGTGCGCGAGCTCGAGAATATCATCGAACGCTCGATATCCTTCGCCAACACCTCGGAGATCCTTCCCGCGGACCTGCCGCCGGACCTCCGCCAGGCATCGCCGCCCGTGAAACACCGGGCATCGGCCCAGGTGCTGAAGGATGCCCTCTTGACCGTGGAAAAGGAAACCATCACGGCCGCGCTCCTCGAAGCGGGCGGAAACATCTCCCGCGCCGCAACGATCCTCGGCATCTACCGGCAGCAGCTCCAGAGAAAGATCAAGCAGCACAAGATCGCAGTGTAAAAGTCCCTACTAATAAATCCCTTTTTTCCGTTATTGCGAGGAGCGTTCGTGATGAAGCAATCTCGAATGCTTGATCAAGCAAAATCCGAGATTGCGGCGTTTGTCCCGAGTGTTCAAGCGACATTGCTTTGCTTCGGCTCGCAAAGATAGACCGTGGGACCTGCTCGCAAAGACCTCTAAAGCCGTTTTTCAACAACCCGCCAACCCCCTCTATCGCAACATTTAATTGCGCTGTTGCTTCGCATAATCCCCTTATTTTACATAATGGCATGCAACAGTGGGATGCACCATATATGGGTTTAATTAAATTAATTCTTTATTATCAGCATGTTAAATTATGGCATAAACATTGTATTATAAATGGCAGAGATGGAATGGAGGGGATTATGCAGAAACTAATCAAAGCTTTTGAAAACATGATGGTAGCCGTCACCTTCGCGGAAGCTGGTGAATATGATGAAGCGCGCAAGCTTTCGGTCCAGGATCATGAAGATGTGGCAACAGTCGTGTCGGCCTCGTCAGACATGAGAGCTGCGAAGAAGGCGTAAAGCAGCCGACAGGGGATTTAAGAGAAAAGGATATTCGGGTCCTATGCATCAAGCAAAAGGCCCGAATTTTTTAGGTATAAAAAAACATTATAACGTTATAAAGAAATGAGCTTATGTTGACAGAAAAGACTGTAAATAGAGACAGCCAGCAAAAACTGTATGTTCAAATGTACTCGATCATCAAGGACAAGATCGAGGCGCGGGAGTGGATGCCAGGTTCCCAGATACCTACGGAAGATGAACTGTGCAGGACCTATGACGTGAGCAAGGCAACGGTCAGGATGGCCATCGCCGAACTGGTGAGGAACGGATATCTCAGGAAACAGCAGGGTAAAGGTACCTTCGTCAGTCATTCCCTGCCGGACCTTGGCATTACCATGAAAACGAAGTTGACCGAGGACATGTTCGGGGAGGGGGTGGTTGCGAGAAAAGAGGTCCTGGTAAAGGGCGTGAAGGTGCCGCCCGAGGATGTGCGGAATCATCTCCGACCGGAGGGGGACGTCTATTACATCCTGTGCAAGCGCGTTGTGGAAGGTGAGCCCGCCTATCTTGAGGAATCCTTCGTGCCCCTCGAGGTGGTGCCCGATATCGATGAGGTCGATGTCTGCCAGACGCCGTTCTACGAGATGATGCAGCAGAAGGCGGCGCACAAGATCCAGAAGGTCGTCCAGATGATCGAGATCGCCGAGATGAGCGGTGATGCCACGGCGATCCTGAAGAGCGGAAAAAACGCGCCTATGCTGGTGCTGCACCGGCTCCTGGTGGGCACTGACGGAAAGCCCCTGGCCTATACGCGGCTCATGGGGGACGGCAAGAAATACAAATTACAGACCGAAATGATCCAGATCGTATAAGGAAATACATTACACAGGAGGGAGGTTTTTCGTATGGGTATCTTTCGCAGCACCTATGAGTTTATGAAACAGGCGTCCATCGCGCACGCCAAGTGGGACTATGAGGTCTCCATGAGCATCATCCACAATCGGAAGAAGATGTGGATCCTGCTGCTGCTGTTGTTGCCGATCGTGGCGGTTTCTCTGGCCGACGCCGGCAGCATGCTGGGCGGAAAGACGGCCTACGCGCCGGCGTTCTACTCGACCAGTATCTTCATGGTCTCCATCGCCATCGGTCTGGCCGCGGGGCTTATCACCGGCTGCATCGGCGCGGGCGGCGGTTTCATCATCACGCCGGCGCTCATGGCCGCGGGCGTGAAAGGCATCCTGGCCGTGGGCACGGACGTGTTCCACATCTTCGCCAAGGCCATCATGGGCACGACGGTGCACAAGAAGCTCGGCAACGTCTCCACGAAACTGGCTATGGCGTTCCTCGTGGGTTCGGGCGCCGGGACGTTCATCGGCGGCTCCATCAACAGGTTTCTCTATGACAAAGACCCGATCCTCTCCGAGGCCTTCATCAGCCTGGTCTATGCTGTCCTGCTCGGCTTCCTCGGTTTTTATGCGATGATGGACTTCTGGAAATCCCGCAATGCAACGGGCGGCGACGCACACGGCGGGTCCTCCGGCACGACAGACTTCGCGCGGAAGCTCCAGAAAATGAATATCCCGCCCATGATCACTTTTGACGAAGATTATGTCGAGGGCGGCAAGAAGATCTCCGGCGTGTTCATTGCCCTGGGCGGCGTCATCGTCGGCATCCTGGCCGCCATCATGGGCGTGGGCGGCGGGTTCGTCACCTTCCCCATGTTCGTGTACACCTTCGGCGTGTCCACTGCAACTACCGTCGGCACCGATATTCTCCAGATCATCTTCACCGCGGGACTGGCCTCGATCGCGCAGTATGCCATCTACGGGTACGTGTTCTATACTCTGGCCATGGGCATGCTGATCGGCTCGCTTATCGGCATTCAGGTCGGCGCACTCACGACTAAAGTGGTAAAAGGCATTCAGATCCGCGGTTTCTATGCCGTCTCGATCATTGCGGGATTTATCAACCGCGCCGCAACGCTCCCCAAGAAGATGGTAGAGCTCGAAATGATCACCATGTCCAAAGACACAATCAACATCATCGAGACCGTAGGTAACTACGTGTTCTGGGTCGTTGTCGCTATCTTTGGCCTCTGGATCTTCAGCAAGTTCTTTGCGAACATTAAAACACTCAGGGAGGAGGCATAGCCATGATTGTTAAGAATAAGATGGAATTTGCCAAAGGAGCATTCCTTGCCGTGACGTTTGCCGGCGTGCTCGCCCTTATCTTCTCGCCTGTCTTCGGTGATGGCAGGAACGGGCTTGTATACGCCGACGATATGTTCAACAAGCTTTCGAAAGGGTCGTCCTACTTTATCCCAAAAGTCACGAAGAGTAATGAGAAGTTCGCGAATACCGCCATTGCAGTGAGCGTGAAGTTTGAGAAGCCGGAGCAGATCGACGGGACGGTTAAGCTTCTTGCCGCCTCGGGAATCGAGGCGAAAAACGCGAATACCGAGCTCCAGCTCAACGGCAACCTCGGCGCGCTTATGGCGAAGATCCTCCAAGACTCAGACGATATGTATAAAAACAACGGCGCCGCGGTTGCCGCTCGCTACGGGGTCGAAGAAAAGAAGGTCATGGAGTCCTGGCATA
>JAFNGD010000437.1 GCA_017885365.1 Nitrospirota bacterium | reverse complement strand
ACGCCGGCAAGGTCATGGCCGGCGACATGACCGGGTTCCCGCCCGCAACACCCCAGGCTGTCATGGAGATGCTACGGTTCTATAACATCCCCATGAGCGGGAAGGAGGCCGTGGTCATCGGCCGTTCCATGGTGGTGGGCAAACCCCAGGCCATGCTGCTGCTGGGCGAGAACGCAACGGTCACCGTCTGCCACTCACGGACCCAGGACCTGCCAGGGGTCTGCCGCCGCGCGGACATCCTCGTGGCGGCCATCGGCAAGGCGAAGATGATCACGCCGAACTATATCAAACCGGGCGCAACGGTCATGGACGTAGGCATCAACGTGGAAGGCGACAAACTGTTCGGTGACGTGGACACGGAGCCGGCCAAAGAGGTCGCCGGCGCCATCACCCCGGTGCCGGGCGGCGTAGGCACCGTCACTACGCGCGTTCTGCTCAAACACGTCGTAAAGGCTGCGAAGCTGCAGAATCCGTAAGGGCAGGGATTCAGGGTCAAGAAAACTGAGAAACAATACAAAAAGATACTCTTGAAAAATCCAAAGAGGCCAGGTGATCCACCCGGCCTCTTTTTGCTTTTGCTCTGTCATCAGACCGCCAAACAACGGACTAGCGCTGTCCCGAATTGATCATGTCCTTCCGTCTATTCGTCTTTCGTCTATGCTCCGTTGCCCGTCATCTGTACTCTCTCTTCCGTCCTTTTCCATTATTTCCCCAACCTTCCTCACAAGCTCGGTGATGCGATAGGGTTTCTGCACAAACGCTACCGCGCCCTCCCGGATGAGGTCGTTCGCATCCCGCTCCTGGTCATGGCCACTCGATACGATGACCCGCGCTGCAGGATCAATCTCGCGGATGAGCCAGAAAGCCTCATGCCCTCCCATATCGGGCATCCGGATGTCCAGGACCACGACCGCGATGAGACTGCCGCGCTGACGGTAGACCTCCACGGCCTCCAATCCGCCGGCTGCGGTCACGACCATGTACCCGAACCGCTCGAGAATGTCCCGGGCCAGGTCCCTGATCATCTCCTCATCATCGACCACGAGCACTGCTGCTTGACTCCTCTGCAACCCGCCCCCCTGTCCGTTGTTGACCGCCTGAACACCAGCACTTTATCATGGAGTGGAGCGGGTTTCAAGCGGTTTTGCCCCTGCATTCCTGCAAGGCAGGCGACTGCACGAAAAAAGTCCCCGGGGAAACCGTCTCCCCGGGGACTCAAGATCATACAGCCTGATGGTCCCTGACCGTCTTTCCTGGCAGTGACTGCTTAGAAATAGAAGTTGGCGCGGACACCAAGGTTCTTGGTGCCGATGTACGTGGTATCCTTGTTAGCGATATCGTCAGTGGCCTGACCGATGGCGACACCGACCGAACCTTCAACGCTGAACTGCTTGGAAAAGAAGTATTCCGCGCCGACCAGGCCCGCGAACTCGAACGCCGAGTAGTCGGCGTACTTCGGAGCCGGATCGACCTTGGCGTCATAGGTGATATAGGAGAACTGGCCGCCGACAAAGGGGGCAAAATCGTCGGTCTTGAAGTACTTGCGGATCCCTGCGTTGAAGCTCAGGTATGTTCCTTCCAGGTCGCCGGAGTTCATCTGGAACCCGAGGCCGGCGGTGATGGCCATGTCTTTGCTGACGAACAACCGGCCGCTGATGTCGACGATGGGATTGCGTGGTTGCTGGTCCGTAGGATTCGCCACGTTATTGAGCGCGCTGTCCCCGAACCCGATGCTGATCGCCTTGGACCCCTGCGCCAGGCTGTTCGCGGCAAACGCGCTTCCGGCCAGGCCCATCATCATGACCACTGCCACTGCAACAACGATAAGCTTCTTCATGTTTTCCTCCTGTGATGTAGTGAACAACAAGTGATCTCAATCTGCGATTTATAATCGTTGTTCAAAAAAAACCCCCGGGCATTTCTGCCCGGGGGGCCTTCTTATGCTTGACAGCCCTGCCGGCGTGAACCGGCATGGCATCGTGCTGCGCTTAGAACTTGTAGCTCAGGACGCCCTGGATGGCATCGATGGGGTCAGCTGAAACATTCTTACCTCCAGCTGTTGTGTCATAGGCCTTGCCGGGCATCAGTCGCGCGATCTGCCAGTTCCAGGTCAGCTGGTCATAGAGCTTGAACTTCAGGACCACGTCGATCTCGTTCCCGATATCATCGGTCATCTGAGTCTGACGATTCCGCACCTTTTCCGTGGCCTTCAGCTTCCAGAAATCAAGGCTGACATTCATCCACTTCGCGACATCCATGGACCCGCCAATGTTGAGCGCCGTGGTGTTGCAGAAGCCCGAGTTAAACTGAGCATGAGTCATGTCTCCATCCGGCGTGCATGCAGTCGGCGCGAAGTACTCGTATACGATTGTGTAGTGCGGGTCACTATCGAGCACCGGGACAAACATCTTCATTTCCGTTTGTGCAAGTCCGGTATACTTCTGGCCAGAGCCCTGGGCGATCGCTGCGTTGACCGAGAAGGGGTTGACCGGCATGTTGGCCTGGACGACGATCTGCTGGCCCTTATACTTGTCGTCCGCCTGACCGGGAGCGCCGCTGGCCTTGCCCATCTGGAAGTCGAGCTCTGCCTGGAGGTTCACCGGGCCAAGCTTGCCGTTGAACCAGAGGCCGATGTTGTCCAGGGTGTTGTCCGTGCCCGGGCCGCCCAAGCCGAAGGCTTGGCCGACGTAGTTCCGGCGGTCCTGCACGCGCGCCCAATACACGCCCACGGTCTTGGTGTCGTCGATCTTGAAGTTATCGAGCAGCACATACGCATCAACATCATCATTCTGCGTTGTCAAACCTTCCTTCACCTTCACGTCAACAAAGGCGACCGTGTTCTTGCCGGGCAGGCCGACCAGCCAGGCATCGGAGCCGTACTTCATGGAGCGGAAGAACCAGCCGTTGCCGAGCTGCAGGAACTGATGGCCGACCTTCACATGGGCCGGCTGAGCTCCCGGGATCGTGAAATCAATCCAGGCCTCGCGGAAGCCGAGGGACTTGGCCGTGCTTCCGCGCTGCGACGCCTCGCCCTGCCGGGCTTCTACGCCGGTTCCATTGGCACCAGGATTTATGCCGCCGTTTGCGCCAGAGATGTTCGCATTCATGCCTGTTGTTTGAACGGGCGTTTCCGTGCCCCACCTTTCCCAGTCGTTCTCAAGGGTGATCCGGCCCTTCACGTTGTCATTCTTCGCATCGATATTCAAGCGAATGCGCTCCTGCGTGGTCATATCCCTGTCGCCCAACTTGTCTGTGAAGTCAGTGTTGTTGTTCCACATCAGGCTCCGGATGTCGACGCTGCCGCTGACGGTCACTTCGGCCATGGCAACGGACGAGATGACGGTCAATGCCAGTACTGCGATTATCACCAGAAACTTCTTCATCGTTTGACCTCCCTATGTAGTTTTGCTCCCGCATTGGAGCATGTGAGAAACCTTCACTGATGAAGCGATGAGACACGCTGCTAACATGCTGCTAACTGTAGAGAACCGGGCTCATCCCCCCTTTCTTCAATAAGCTCGTAGCAAGAAGACTATGGAACGTTCGTAAGACGAAAGAGTGGCGCGAGCTCAACACCGCCGGGGAAACCGCGGGCTGCGCATCGGTACTGTGATAAGGCGACCTGTGAGTCCGGATAGTGGATGTCATAAGTTGAACGGGTCCAGCAAGCCACTATGACTACTGCACAAAAAATCGCTACGGGAGAAAAGAGTTTTATACCAGAAGGTCGTAAAAAATATATCAAAACGGTGATGGCAAGTCAAGAGGTTTCTACCCCTGCCTGAGCAAAACTACAACTTTAGGTCTTATTCACCGTTATTTATCGATGAGTCCGCAGTCTGCACCACCAGGCAGGCAGAGCGTATACCGGCAGGGGAGTTGTTTCGGGTGAAGGGCCCCTGGGGCCGGTCCGTTCTTTGCTTGGCCCGGCCGTTTGCCCGGTCAGGGACGCTGTCAATCGCCGGTGAGCAGAGTGAGCTTCATTTCAAGGACAATTCGTCTGCGTTCAACGCAGCCATGTTTCTCCTTGCAACGCCATTTCCGGCATGCTATAAGGATAGCCATGGCGGACCCCACCCTGGAAGAACAGATCGCATCGGCCGGTCTCGCGTACGGAAGGCGGCACGACATATCCTACCGCGCGGGCCTCGTCACGCAGTTGCTGGGCGCTGCCGTGCTCGCTGTGCTCTACCCGCTGGAGAGTCCCTTCTATACCGTCGGCATCATGCTGTTTAACGCAGGCGCGCTCTTATCGGGGATCTATCTCCTGGTATGGATGTCCTGGCTCAAGAAGATCATCCTCGGATCGATCCTCATCGGCATTCCCCTGCAGGTGCTGGGGTGGATGTACGCGCCGGAGCAGTACGCGGTGAGCGTGATCCTTGCCGGCGTCGGTCTGGTCTGCGTGGGCGCCGGCGGCATGGCAGGCAAGGAAGCCTACTGTTTCGCCTACCGGGAAGGCTGGGTGCTCCTGTGGCTCTATCCCGTCCTGGTCCTCGCGAATCTGACGGGGCTGTCGCACCCTGCCCTCAATGCGCTGGGGTTCTCCGCAGCATTCCTGCTTCTCCTGTCCCTCACCGGCAAGAAACTGAAGCAGCCGCTTCTGTCAACATGCACGACGAACGTCTGCGGAACGCCGGACACAAAATAGACGTCAGGCCGGTACATTCTCAGCTGTTCTCATGGACATCGATGTCTTCCCATTCCCCTACCAAGACCAGGCCGTCACGGAAGATCGGCAATCCTCCTCGCGGCGCCGATGACGCTGACAGGGAACAGCGCACGTTCGTTCTGCTGCATACCGCAATCCTCCTCATGCTGGCGATCATCTGCGGTCTTGCCTGGGTGACGTACGAACGCAATCGTGTTTATGATGATCCGATAGCGCTCTGGGAGGACACGGTCGTCAAGAGCCCGGGAAAGGCCCGGGTGCATTTCGGCCTCGGCGAAGCATACGATAAGTACGGCCAGCAGAAGAACGCCGTCAGGGAATACCTTCGGGCGATCGAGCTGAGGCCCGACTATGCGCGGGCATTCTACAACCTCGGGACTCTCTACTATAACGAGGAGAAATGGGACGACGCCATAGCAGCCCTGAGGAAGGCAACCGAGTTCAGGCCGGCCTATGAACGTGCCCACTTCAATCTGGGGATGGCCTATGTCCGCCGGGGACGGCTCATGGATGCCGAGCGGTCGTTCCGCGCAGCATTGTCCCTGGACCCGCGATCGATCGATGCCATGATGAACCTCGGGGGCGTTTACTATCTGCAAAACGAGCTGCACGAGGCGATGCTCATGTATCAGAAGGTGCTGGAGCACCAGCCGCAGCATATCGATGCACGGATGAACCTTGCGAAGACGTACGGACAGATGGGGCGAAGCACTGAGGCCCGGCGCGAATACCAGACCGTCCTGTCGTTACAACCCTCCTATGCGGCGGCTGCGAGTGCGCTCAAATCGCTCGCTGCTCAAGCGCCCGAGAAGGCGAAAGCCCGCCGCTAGCTCGGCACGACCTGATCCGCGTTCGGTCATGGACCGTGCGTTCCCGCTCTTCCCCACCGCAGGCGCCCGCCCGCAATCATTTGAACTCTTCCCGCTTCAACCCGTACCGCGCCATCTTGTCGTGCAGGTTCTTGATGTTGATGCCCGCGTGCTGCGCCGACCGGCTCATGTTCCCCTTGTACATGCGGAGCAGCTGGGAGAGATACTCCCGTTCGAACCGCTCGACGGCCTCCGCCTTCATCGTCTTGAACAGGTCGAGCTCTCCGCTGATCTGATAGACCGGGGCCTTCCGGTGGGGGGCCGCCATTCCCAGCTCGGCCCGCTGGATCGACTCCCCTTTCTCCATGATCACGGCGCGCTCGATGATGTTCTCCAGCTCCCGGACGTTCCCCGGGTAGGCGTAGGTGCCGAGGGCCTCCATCGCCTCGCGGGAGATGGACCGGACCTGTTTCTGGTTCTTGTCGGCGTATTTCCGGAGGAAGTGTGCGGCTAGGAGGGGCACATCGTCGAGCCGTTCGCGGAGCGGCGGCAGCTTGAGGGGGACAACGTTCAGCCGGTAGAAGAGGTCCTGCCGGAAATGGCGTTCCCGCATGGCCTCCTGGAGGTCCCGGTGCGTGGCGGCAATGACGCGGACGTCGACTTTGTGGGTCTGGTTCCCGCCGCCCCGCTCGATCTCCCGTTCCTGGAGCACGCGGAGGAGCTTGAGCTGCACCGGCATGGTCATCTCGCCGATCTCGTCAAGGAAGATCGTGCCGCCCTCGGCCATCTCGAACCGGCCGATGCGCTGCCGGATGGCGCCGGTGAAGGCACCCTTTTCGTGGCCGAAGAGCTCGCTCTCGAGCAGCGCCTCCGGGAGGGCCGAGCAGCTCACGACAACGAACGGCTTGTCCTTCCGCCTGCTGTTGTAATGGATGGCCCGAGCGATGAGTTCCTTGCCCGTGCCGCTCTCGCCGTGCACCAGCACGGTGGCGTCGGTCTCGGCCACGGTCCTGATGACCTGGAAGATCTCCTGCATCCGGGGGTTCCTGCCGATGATGTTCCCGAACTGGTAGCGCTCCTCCACCTCGTGGCGCAGGCTCCGCACCTCGAGGGCAAGCCGGTGGCGCTCCACGGCGTTCTTCACCTGGAGGCTCAGGTCCTCGTACTGGATGGGCTTCGTGAGGTAGCTGTACGCCCCTTCCTTCATCGCCTGAACGGCCATCTCGATGGTCCCGTATGCGGTCATGACGATCACCGGGACATCGTTATCGACCGTGCTTCGGGCGGTCCTTTCCCGGAGCCGTTCGAGAAACTGCATCCCCGTCATGCGGGGCATCTGGTGGTCCAGGATGATGACGTCGTAGTTCCGCGATTCGAGCTTGTTCAGCGCTTCCACGCCGTCGCCGGCCGTGTCGACGTCATAGCCTTCCTTCCTCAGGTTGACCGACATGACGAGCTGGATGTCCGGTTCGTCGTCGACGATGAGAATGGCGGCTTGCCTGGTCATGGTATCTTCGGCGGGGATGATTCCGGACCGGTGGCGGGGGGGCTGTCCTGCAACGTCTGCCCCGAACCCTCGCGGCCCATCCTGGCTGCGCCGGCATTGCCGAGCGCGGGGAGGCAGAGCACGACCCGGGTGCCGCCCCCTTCGGGCTGCTCGATGAACACCTTGCCCCCGTGGTTCTTGAGGACGCCTTCGACGATGGAAAGGCCGAGACCCGTTCCGCTGGCCTTGGTGGTGTAGAATGCCTGGAAGATATTGTCGCGGTCCGCGGGCTGGATGCCGCTCCCGGTGTCCTGCACACTGATCCTCAGCCATCCTCCCCCGGCGTCCTCCGCCGTGCCGATAGTGAGCGAGCCGCCGCGCGGCATGGACTCCACGGCGTTCCGGATGATATTGGTGAGCGCCTGTTCGATCTGAAGCTCGTCGGCCTGGAGCCTCGGGAGCTCGGGATCGGCGTACCGCTCCACCGCAATGCCCTGTCCCCGGATCTCTTCCTGGAGCGAGGCAAGCACCTGGTCCAGGACGGCGTCAACGTCCACGCTGGTCCGCGTGAGGCGCAAGGGCTTCGCAGCGTACAGGATGTCGGAGGCCACCTGGTCCACGCGACCGGACTGGCGCTTAATCAGGCTGGTGAACTTTTGGATGATTGCATCGTCCGCGTACTCCGTGGCGAGGAAATGCGCCGCACCGTTGATGGCGTTCAAGGGGTTCCGCACCTCATGGGCCACCCGGGCCGCCATCTCTCCCAGTTCCGCAAGGCGGCGCGTATGCTCCATGCGTTCCGCGAGGCGGATCCGGTCCGTGACGTCCTTGATGTACTCCACGACCTGCACCACGTTGCCGCCGCGGTCCAGGAGCGGGAACGTGCTTATCTCGAGGACCCGGGCGTCGTCGCCTCCCGGCAGGGCGGACCTGCGGGGGGCCCGCCTAATGAGGGAGGCTGGCTGGCCGGAGCGGAAGGTCTCCTCAGCGGGGCAGTCCTCGCAGGGGACGTCGCCGAGAGAGCAGGACTTGTAGCAAAGATTCCCCAGGGTGACGGTACCGCCCACGAGGTAGGTCATGGACTTGTTCACGGCGGTGATCCTGAACCCCGGGTCCACCACCTGGATCCCGTCGGTGATGCCGTCGAAAACGGCCTGCAGGCGCTTCCGCCCGTCCGTGATCTGATCCTCCATCTCCTTCTTGCGCGTGATGTCCTCGAGCATGATCACGACGCCGTGCCCCACAGACCATGCCAGGCGCCCCAGCGGATAGACGCTGTAGGATATGATGCGCCTCTGCCCCGCGGGCAGCGCCAGGTCGTACTCCAGGTCCAGAGCCGCCCCGGCGGCCCACACAGCGTCGGCAAGCCGCTCCCACAGCGCCTGGAGCGAGTGGTCCTTGAAGCTGATCATCCTCCCCATGGCGCTGAAGGGACGACCGAGCACCGCCTGGCGGCGGACGGCGAAGAGCATCTCCGCGACGGCGTTGAACACCCGTATCCTGCCCTCGCCGTCGAGGGAGATGATGCCGGTCTTGACGCTGTCCAGCAGACTGCTCAGGTGGTGAAGGACCTCGTCATCGGGGCTGCCGGTCATCGGGTCGGAACGCAGGAGCGCCCCGCCTTCCTTGCGCAGGGGCGGCTGGACATCCGGGGCGGGGCCGGCGACGCGGTGGGCCGCGGGAGGGTCTGATGCCTTATGACTGATCGATCGTCGTTTCATTTTCTGTCCGTCGCAGGGGCATGCTGCGCGTAGGTATGCATACCGAGCTTCAACAGCCCCTTTTCGATGAGCTTCCGCGCCGTCCCACAAACCGCGGGATCGAACTGAAGGCCCGATTCCCGCTCCAGCTCCCGGAGCACGGTTTCGCTCGAGATCGTCCCCCGATAGGGGCGCTCCGATACCATGGCGTCGATGGTGTCCGCGACGTTCAGGATCCGGGCAGCGAACGCGATGTTCTCGCCCGCGATGCCCTGGGGATACCCTTTTCCATCGTAGCGCTCGTGGTGCTGGTAGATGGCACTGATGATGGGCTGCGAAAAACCAATGGGCTCCAGGATCCTCATCCCGTGCGCCGGGTGGTCCTTCATGATGTCGAACTCCTCGCGGCTGAGCCGATCGGGCTTGCTGATGATCCGCTCGCTGATGCCGATCTTGCCCACGTCGTGCAGGATCGCCGCGATATGGATCTCCTCGAGTTGCGAGGGCGAGAGGCCCAGGTCTCGCGCGATGGCCACGGCGTATTTCGCCACATTGGTCGAATGCCATCGCGTATAGGGGTCCTTCGCCTCCACCGCCGCGACCAGCGCCTGGACGGTCCGGAAATAGCTCTCCCGGAGCCCTTCATAGAGCGAGGCGTTCTCCATGGTCGCCACGACCTGGCTGGCGAGGACCGACACGATCTGCAGATCGCTGGTCGTGAACGTGGGGTCCGTGAACTTGCTGATGTTGAGCACCCCCAGCACCTTGTCCTTGCCGATGAGAGGTACGGACATGGACGACAGGGGCGCGTTGTCCCTGTTCAGCGCGGCCATGCCCTCCGGGTCGTCGCGTTTGCCCTTGGTGATGATGACCGGCTTCCGGTGCTTCATCACGATGCCCGAAACACCTTCGCCCGGCCCGCGCCTGGCCTTCACCGCAAGGTCCGTAGGCAGACCGTGGGAGGCGCGGATCAGAAGGCTTCCGGTAGCATCGTCCACGAGCATCAGGGACACCCGATCCACCGAAAATTCCTTCACCAGGACTTCGGAGATGATCCTGAACAGGTGAGCCAGATCGATCTCGGTGATCAGCAGCTTGCTGATCTCGAACAGGGGGATGAGCGCCTTGAGCCGGATGTTCTCCTTCTGAAGCCGGGACCGGGTCACCGCGCGGTCTACGGCGTTGGTGAGCTCTTCCTGGGTGAAAGGCTTCAGGACGAAACCTTCCACGCCCAGCATGAGGGACTCGATGGCGGTGTCGAGGGTCCCGTGGCCGGTAATGAAGATCGTGACAATGTCCGGATTCATTTTTTTGACGCGCTTAAAGAGTTCCAGGCCGTCCATGCCCGGCATCTTGATATCCGTGATGAGGAGGTCCGTCGGGGTCCGGCCGAGCTCTGCGAGCGCGGCTTCGCCGTTCGGCATCACCGTGACACCGTACCCTTCGTCTGCGAGGATATGGGCGCACAGGTCCCGGATCATTTCTTCGTCATCAACAACCAGTATCCGCTCACCTGCCATGGAATGCCATCCTTTTCCTTCTCACGACTTTTCGGGACCCTCTCCCTGAGCGGGCAGGATCACCCGGAACGTTGAACCCTGGCCCACGGTGCTCTCCACCTCGATGCGTCCGCCGTGGTTCTGAACGACCATGAAGCTGATGGACAGGCCCAGCCCCGTCCCTCCCCCGTCCGTCCGGGTCGTGAAGAAAGGATCGAAGATCTTGTCCAGATGGTCACCGGGGATGCCGTGTCCCGTGTCGGACAGGCCCACCACGACCGATTGCCGGCCCGATTCGTCCGTTTCCGCTCCGCACCGGACCGTCAGCGTGCCGCCCGACGGCATGGCGAAGAAGGCATTATTGATCAGGTTCACGAAGACCTGCTTCATCTCGTCGGTGTCCACCGCGACGAGCGGAAGTCCTGCGGGGCATTCGGTCTTGATCTCGACATGGGCGACCTTCGCCTGCCCCTTGACCAGGGAGATCGTATCCTCGACGATGCCGGCGATGTCCGTCCGCACCAGGTGCGGCGGCTTCCGCCGCGAGAAATCCAGCAGGTTCTTCAGGATCTCCCGGGCCCGGAGCGTTTCCCGCTCGATGGTCCGGAGATGCTCCTTTTTCTCCGCGGGGATGTCGTCGGACTTCAGGAGGAGGCCCGTGTAGCCCAGCACGCCGGTCAGGGGATTGTTGACCTCATAGGCGATGTTGGTGGCGAGTTCGCCGATCGCAGCGAGCTTCGCGCTCTGCAGGAGTTGGCGCTGCGAACGGTGCAGGTTCTGGGTCATCGTGTTGAAGGCAGAGGCGAGTTCTCCGAACTCCTCCCCGTCATGCTCGGCTCCCTCGACCCGGTGGTGGAGGTCCCCCCGGGCGATGCGCCGCGTGGCATCCAGCAGCCGCTGGAGCCTCCGGTGGAGACCGCGCACCAGCATGGACATGATCACGAGCGCAAGCAGGAACCCGGACAGGAGCGTGGCGATCAGGATACTTTTGATCTCGCGGATGGTCGCCATGGTCTCCTGGGTCTTCTGCTGAAGGCGGACGTTCGCCGTGAACGCCATCCCCTGGGTCATGCTGACAAGCTCATTGCCCAGATACTGCGCCCGCTGCTCGAGCCGTGCGATATACTGATGGTTCGCGGTCTCCGTAACGAGGCGACTGATGGCGGCCTTGTAATCGTCTGCCATATCGCGCATGGCGATCAGGCCCTGCGTCAGCTCCGGTGAATGGTGGCATCCGACGCAGGAGTTCATCACCTTGTCCATCTCCTGCACTTGGGTGACCAGCATGTCCACATCGCCCCCGCTCCGCACCATGCTGTGGGAGATCTGGGACTGGACCTGCTGGATATGGATGATCAGGTCCTCGCGCAGAATCTCGACCTGGTGGAGCAGGATAAGCTTGTCCATGCGGGTCGCGGTCTTGCTGATATACAGGACGGCGACAATGCTGCCGACGAGGAAGATGGACAGGAGCAGGCCGAAGCTCAGGAGGATCCTTTTCTTCATTGCCCGGTCACCATTCCTTGCTCCTGTAGTTATATGTCTTCAGATTGATGCCCACTTGCTTCGCAAGGGAATAGAGATACACGTAGTCCTGGTCCGTCGTCTCGACGAAGCCGCGGGCGCCGAACTTCCTCAGGACCTCGGCACCTTGGGGATCCTTGTCCATGTCCACGAGGACGCGCCTTAATTCCCGCTTCAGATCGGGATCGAGGTCCTTCCGCACCGCCAGGCAGTTCTGCGGAACGACGCCCGATGTCGCCAGGATGATCAGCTCCTGTTCGACCCGGGGGTTCTCGGCGGCAAGCTGGTCGTAGATCGTGTTCTTTGCCGCGCCGACATCTGCCTCCCGGTTCAGAACGGCGAGGATCGCAGCATCGTGGCTCCCGGCAAAGAAGCTCTGGCCGAGATAGTTCTGGGGATCGGGGACCCCGCTCGCCTTGAAGAAGGCAAGCGGGAAGAGGTAGCCCGCCGTGGTGGCATGTTCCACGAACGCGAACCGCTTGCCCTTCATGTCCGTGCTGCGGCGGATGCCGCTGTCCTTCCGGGCAAAGATGTAGCCGTGATAGGTCGAGGTCCCGTCAAAGTTGACCGGACGGGCGAGCGGCTCCACGCCCAGCTGCCAGTGCGCCAGACCGTAGGTGAAGCTGCCGAAGAACGCGCCGTCCATCTTCTCGGCGGTGAACCGCTCGATGATGTTCCCGTACCGGCTCAAACTCGTGAAGTTGACCGCGATGCCCAGTTTGCCCGACAGATAGTTCCGCAACAGATTGTAGCGTTCCCGCTGACGAAAGATATTCTGCTCCGGGATGAGGCCGATCAACAGCTCCTGCTGACCGAACGCTTTGCGGACGGCTGGCTCTTCTTTCTGCCTCGTGCAGCCGCAGGTCAGCAGGACCGCGGCGAACAGGACTGCTGCGAGCAGAGTTGCCCTGCGGACCGTGCTCTTTCCCTTGTTACGCTGATGCATGTCCGTTTTACCCCTGGACCGCCATGTTCTCATGGGACGGCAGGATGACGCGGAAGCGGGAGCCGCGACCGACTTCGCTCTCCACCTCGATCCTTCCGCCATGGCTTTGCATGATGCGATAGCTGATCGAAAGCCCCAGCCCCGTTCCGTCACCGTTGCCTTTGGTGGAGAAGAACGGGTCAAAGATCTTCTTCAAGTGCTCCTCGGGAATGCCATGGCCGGTATCGGAGAACTCGACCGCTGTTTCTCCGTCGCGGCCGGCATCCACCCGGACCCTGAGTTCGCCGCCCTCCGGCATGGCATGGATGGCATTGGTCATGATATTGATGAACACCTGTTTGATCTCGTTGTGGTCCATGTTCACGGTCACGGAGGATGCAGGATAGTCTTCGATAATGCGTACCGAAGCGCCCTCAGCGGCGCCTTGCAGGAGCGAGACCGTTTCCCGAAGCGGCTGCACCACGTCGCCGGGCTGCATCCAGGACGCCCGCTGTCGCGAGAAGTCCAGGAGGTTCCTGATGATCTTTCTGACCCGCAAGGTCTCCTGCTCCATCATGCGGAGCTTTCGTCGGGATTCCTCGCTGACCTCGAGCGTCTTGAGCAGATGGCTCGTATATCCCAGAACACTGGTGAGGGGATTGTTGATCTCATGCGCCACATTCGCTGCGAGCTCGCCGATGGCGGCCATCTTGGTGGAATGGACAAGCTGCTGCTGGGCGCTGTTCAGTTCGATGATCTTGTGCTTCAGGTCGGCATAGAGAAAGGCGTTCTGCAAGGCAGCCCCCGCAAGGCTCCCGAACACCGTGAACAGCCGGAGGTCCTGTTTATCAAAGGCGTCGCCGCCTTTTTTGTTCACCACCGTGACAAGTGCCATCATAGTGCTCGACGACCAGAGCGGAACCGTGATGAGCGATCTGATGCCCAGCGACCGCATCTGGACGGGATCGAGCCGGAAGTCCGCTTGCGCGTCCTGGATCAAAAGCGGGATGCCATAGCTTGCTGTCCAGTTGTAGATCCCCCCCGCCTCGAGAGGCATATCCAGACCCTTCAGAAGATGCGCCTTGCTGCCGGTTACCCCGAGGTATTGCAGCGCAAAGGTGGTACGGTCCACCGCAGCGACCGCAGTCGTGTCCGCCTTCACCAGGTCCTCGGCCCGCGCCGCGATCTTCCCCAGGAGCGCCTCAAGGTCCAAGCTCTCCATGAGGTCCAGGCCGGCAGTGTGCAGGATGAACAGGTCGCGATTGCCCCGGGAAAGGCTCGTCTCCCGTTCTTTCAGGGTAGCCGCCATCTGGTTGAAGGCATGGGCGAGCCGGCTGAGCTCGTCCCTTCCCCGAATGGGAATGGGTGTTTTCCAGTTCTGTCTGCCGAGCTCATCAACAGCGGCGCTCAGCCTCGCGATCGGCTTGATGATGCCGGCCGCGATGACCTGGCTGAACGCCAGGCCCAGGAGCAGGATGACGGCAACGACGATGATCGCCTTTCGCGAGAATTCACCGCCCGATGGCGGGAACTGACGGTTCGAGATGCCGACCCTCACGAATCCCACCCGGGTGCCATCGACGAGGACCGGCAGGGTAAGCTGATAGTTGTCTCCGGACGACGGTACGAAGACCGGTTCGGCACTCCTGAACAACTTCTCGTCGAGAGGGGCCCAAAACCCGTCGGCGGCACTTCCGTCCGGGCGGCCTTCCCCATCCAGGATGTTGACGACCCCGTTGGGGGTCTTTCCCGTCAGGACGTTCCCAGTGCGGTCATAGACAATGAGGTAGAGAAGATCACGATCGTGGGGGGAATGTTCCTGTGCGAGAAAGGCAGGGGTCAGTTTACGGTAGAGCTCGTAGCGGTTCTCAGTGATGATATCATCGATGGCGAGAGCGGAAAAATAGCTGCCGATATAGTATGCCCTGCTGCGCAGTTCCCGTTCCTCGGCTCGTTTTCCTTCCGAGAGGAGGAAGAAACCGACCACTATCGATACCAGAACGATCGCGAGCGACATGAGGAATGCGACCCTGCATCCGATTCCGCCCCACCAGAGCAACGTGACCTTCTTTAACCGGTCCGCGACATTTCGTGCGACGGTTTGCACGGCCTTTGGCTGAGAATCATGCGTCATGGTCATCAAATAGTATCATAACCGTCACCCACTGTAAACGCAATAAAAAAGGCAAGGGGAATCAACCCCTTGCCTTGGACCATGTATTCTTGCTGCCGGTCAGTCGGACCGCGATGAGACTGCTCGCGTACGTCCCGCCCTGCAGCCCGTCGACTATGCCTTGTGCTTCGCCTCAGCCTTGGGCGCCGCCTCTTTCTTCTGGCGCTCCACCAGTTCGATCACCGCCATGGGAGCGGCATCACCCATCCGCTGGCGGGTAGGAACGATCCTGGTATATCCGCCGTTCCGGGCAGCAAACCGGGGGGCGATATCGGCGAACAATCCCCTGACCACCGCCTCGTCCTGGATGAAGCTCATGGCCTGCCGCCGTGCATGAAGGTCCCCTCGTTT
>JAFNGD010000436.1:7406-8542 GCA_017885365.1 Nitrospirota bacterium | reverse complement strand
AGCTCCCTGCAGCAAGACTTCGGCGAGCTCAGTCGAGTCGCTGCAGGGAATCTTCGATCCTCAAGGTAGTAATAATTTATTCAAATCGCTCGCTAACCCCGCAGCAAGCTACGGGGAATGCGCTCGCTCCTGGATTCAACACGATCGTTGTATGGACCGCCTGGAGATCGCGGCTCGCCGCCTCGGTCTTCGTCGTGCTCTTCTGCACCCGGGTGTTCATCTTGACCACGCTCTCCATGAACGGGAGCTTCACATGAATGCCCTCTGCCACGACACGGTCCACTGCACCGAACCGGAGGATGACACCGCGCTCGCCCGCGTCGATCGTGAAGGTAAACGACATGAGCGCCCAGAACGCGATAAGACCGGCGATGCCCAAGGCAACAGCCCTAAAATTGTAATTGCCCATGTCTTGCCCTCCGCTCCTTCTGTCCATCAGGATGATCTCACGTAACGTACTTCTTGATGTCGATCCGCGCACCGACCGGCTCGATCGTACCGATGATCGTACGCGTATAGTGCCCGTGCACGGTCTCCAGAAGGCTGACCGCCGCCTGGGGAACGTCCTTTTCTGAACCGTCAAACGTTGTAAGGATCAGGATACGAGGCCGTGTCAGGTCCCGGGTCTGATGCATAACGATACCGATCTCTCCGGTATTGAGCTTCACCACCGTCCCGATAGGAAAGATGCCGATCATATTGACAAATGCCTTCACCAGGACGGCATTGAAGTTCGTGCGGCGCTTCTGCAGCATAATGCGGACACCCTGTTCCGGCGGGGTCGGCACCTTATAGTAGACCCGGGCAGCAACGATCGCATCGTAGGCGTCGGCTATGGCCACGATCTGGGAGAACGGGTGCTGCTGGACGGTGTCATCCAACCGAGGATAGCCGCGGGTGTTGCCGTGCTGATGGTGCTCGAAAGAAGAGACCATGGCAAGCTTGGTCATGGCGGGAACGTCCGCGAGCAGCAGGGCGCCTTCGACAGGATGGCGCTTGACCATCGCCCATTCCTCGTCCGTAAGCTTGTCCGGCTTGTTGATGACCTCCAGGGGGACGCTCACCTTGCCGATGTCGTGCATCATTCCGGCGACCCCCAGCGCTGCGACCTGGGGCTTGTCAAAGGACAAGTAGGT
>JAFNGD010000436.1:2637-7392 GCA_017885365.1 Nitrospirota bacterium | reverse complement strand
GTCTGCACCATGGTGTTCACCTGGCGCATGTTGATCGCTTTGTCCTGATGCACGGACTGGACCATGTCCTTGACCGTATCGACGGCATCCATGAAGACCTCGGTCGCTTTCTTGTCCCCTTCCTTGATGGACGCCCCGGCATCTTTATCGACAAGCAGCACGCGGTGGATCTCGATGTGCGTNNGCGTGATCCCTTCGCGGGCCATGGTTGCTTCCACTTTTGCCCGGTCCGCAAAGAACTTTGCTTCATTGTTCATGAGGTACGCAAACCGGATGATCTCCTCCGTCGTCAGTTCCGCCCTGAAGATGAGGCCGCCCACATTCCGGATCGTGAATTGTTCTATAAGCGCGGTAAGGCCTTGATCGATCGGAATCGAATTGGTCTCGAAGAACAGTTCTCCTCCGGCAAGGTAGAATGACACGTCCTTCCGCATGACCAGCAGGTCGTTGATCTGCCTCAGGAGCTTGTCTGCCGACGAGAGGAGGAAGGGATGTGCCGCAGGATACAGCGAGGCGTTCTTGAGCACGCCCGCCAGCTGCTGGAACAGGGCACGCGTGGACTTGATGAGCTGCTGCTTCGCGTAGAAGGTCTGCCGTGCTTCGCCGCGACTATCGACCTGCTGTTCGTCTGGCATCGCCCTTTCTCCTCTTGATCTCCTCAATAGCCGTCAAGGCTGCCGCACGAGGCCCATCCTGAAGCCTCCGGGATTTCCACCAGCGCCGCCTCGTGTACCGCTCCAGGAACATCGCCGATTCCTGGTCGCCGATCTTCCCCAGGACTTTGATCGCCTCGATGGTCAATTCGTTTTCCTTCCTGGTCAGGCGCCGGTCCTGGAGAAACTCAACGAGCGCCTGCGCCTCGGACGTGCCGGCCCCGGAGATCTCGCCCAGACCGCGGATTGCCATGAACAGCATATCGGCGCTCTTGTCCTTCAGGAACCGCGACAGAAATGTTGCGGCCTTCCTTCCTCCGATCATGAGAAGCCCGCGCGCGACTTCCTGCCGTACCTGGAGATTCTTGTGGTCCAAGGCCTTGATCAGGAAAGAAACCATCTGTTCGTTCTTGTTCTCGCTCAGAATGCGCACTGCATTCCGCACAACGTACCAGCGTCCATCGTTCAGTTGTTCGGCGACCAGGCCATACTGGTTCCTCCCCAGGTCCTTCAGGAGGTCGAGGAGGAACAGGCGGACCCCCCGGTCCTTTTCTTCCGCGAGGAGGTCCAGCATGACCTCCGTCGCTTCCCGTTCCATCATGGCAAGGTACGCATACGAAGATCGATAGTCAGCCGAACCTTTCGGTGCCTTGCGTAGATCGGCGATCATCTCCGTGATCACCTTCGGTGACGCGGTCTTTCTGATGGCCTCCGCGAGACGCGGCATGAACTCCGCCGCAACGGGCATATGCAGCGCGCGTATGATGATCGATGCGAGATCGTAGTCCTTCTTGATATGCAGATAGCTCAGCATCTCCTCGAGCTGATGCACAACGCCGGAGAACAGGTGGACCTCCTTGTCCACCGTCTTCCGGAGGTTCTGGTCCTTGACGAGCGTCATGAGGAATATCAGGGTCCGCACGGCCGCTTCAATGATGTCCGACTCCATCCCTGACTCGCTGAAGATATTAAGCTCCTCCATCTCGTCCGCCGTGTATTCGGCCAACTCCTGCACGATCGCATCGAGGTCCGGGGCGATGGGGGCGACCACCATGTCCTCTGGCGGCAGCGGCGGTTGCGGGGGGTCGATCTTCTTCCGGGCTGACCGTTTCAAGAGCGTCTTCACCTGCATGACGGTCCACTCATGGGGATATCGGCCGGTCAGGATCTCATGCAGTGCCCCGGGGAGCTCATCCATGAGCCCCGCTCCCTGTGCAGCAACGGCGTCCGCATCGAGCTCCGCATACAGCTTTCCGGCAACCATGGTATTGCGCAGGGGTGCGTCGAGCGCAAGAACGGATTTGGCGAGGCCTTCGAAAAGCGCTTCGTGCTCCTCCTCGGGACGCTCCTCGAGCTGTCGGCCGGCCTCCCTGTACAGGGAGAAAAGTCGGTCCTCCACGGCCTCGTTCTCACCGACGGTTTGACGGGCGAGTTCCACCATGCCGGCGCCGTACCCTTCCGGGTCCGACAACAGGTCACCGAGCACCAGGGTGCGGGCAGGTGCTGTGATCTTCTTCTTCGATCCGGACTCGTCACGTTCCTCGGCCTCCGGCCCCGTCTCCGCCTTGGTCGTAATGACATCATCGAGTCCTGCCTCCGTGACCGTGATGTGCGTGGCGCCTTTTTCCCAGAGGATGGACGAGATCCCGCTCTTCATCGCCATCTCTTCGTTGGACAGGGCAAGGGCCTGACAGAGTTCCAGCAGTTCCTTCTCGGTGACCCCCTTGTTGAAGATGATCTCCCGGATTCCTTTGGCGAACAGGTCCTGTGCAATGGCGCGGTTGATCTGGGCGTCCTTGCCGATCGGCATTTGTTCGTACGAAAAGAAGGTCTTGTGGACGCCGACGGTATACACCGGTTCCCGGTTCAGGGCCTGATCGAGAAGCTCAAAGGATTTTCTGATGGATTGCGAATAGACGGGGTTGTTGGGCGGGTAGAGCTTTACCGCGCGAATGGCGGTGACGAAGCTCCGCAAGGCATCCTGGATCTCTGCTGATAAAGCTTCGGTTTGTTTTTCTTCCGCCATGGGTATGAGAGTATCACAAGCGCTAAATGGTGTCAAAAGGGTATTGGTGCGCTTCGAGACAGGCTGCAGGACGGCGCTGAAGCTCCCTCCAGCAAGCTGCCGCGAATCTTCGATCCTCAGGGTAGGATGTTTATCCTCATCGCTCGCTAACCCCGCAGCAAACTGCGGGGAATTCGCTCGCTCCTGGTTTCAACGTTGTGTCATGAAGGAGAAAAAGAGTTCGACCGGCTCTGACAGGGATAAAACGGACAGATCGGATCGTGCGGGAAACAGGAGTTCGACGCTACGATGTGCAGACCTCACCGCCGCACTTCAGCGCCTTTTCGTTCAGGGCGAGGAGCGAATGACGATGGGGGGGAAGTATCGCCTTCAGGGCGCTCAGGACAGACCCCAGGGCCACGATCCCGGTCCTTTTAAGGAACGCACCGAGCATCACCATATTGGCGATGCGGATATCACCAAGTTCTTCGGCGATGTCGTTGGCCCGGATCTCGATGCGATGGATGTCGTTCCGCATCGAGGGCTGCTGCACGAGGGAGGTGTTCAAGAAGAGGTCGCCGGACGGCTTGATCTTGGACTCGAATTTCCTGAATGAGGCCTCGTTCAGGATGAGCATCGCCGAAGGATTCTGGATCATGGGCGATCCGATCTCCTGGTCCGCAATGATGACCGTGCAGTTCGCGGTGCCGCCGCGGATCTCGGCGCCGTACGAGGGGAACCAGGTCACATGCTTTCCTTCGAGCATGCCTGCGTGGGCAAGTAGTTTCCCGACCAGCAGCACCCCCTGCCCGCCGAACCCCGCTATCATGACGTCCTGGTACATGGCTATGCCGTATCCTTGTCTTCCTGACTGGTGACCACAGACCCCTGCCCCGTATCTTTATACACTCCCAGCGGATAGTGCTTGATCATGCTGTTCCTGACCCACTCCGCTGCCTGCAGCGGGGTCATGCCCCAGTCGGTGGGGCACAGGGAGAGCGCCTCGACGAAGGAGAAGCCCTTTCCGTCCACCTGGTTCCGGAATGCCTTCATGATCGCGCGCTTCGCGGTGATCACGTTCTTCGGGGAATCGAGGGAGACGCGCTCGATGTAGACCGGTCCGTCCAGGGTCGCGAGCATCTCGCTCACGCGAAGCGGATTGCCCGCTAGATGCGGGTCGCGACCGGCAGGCGTCGTGGTGGTCTTCTGGCCTGCGAGCGTGGTCGGCGCCATCTGGCCTCCGGTCATCCCGTAGTTCGCGTTGTTCACGAAGATCACCGTGAGGTTCTCGCCCCGTGCCGCGGCATGCACGATCTCTGCGGTACCGATGGCCGCAAGGTCACCGTCACCCTGGTAGCAGAAGACAATCGTGTCCGGCCGGGAGCGTTTCATGCCCGTCGCAATCGCCGGCGGCCTTCCGTGGGGCACCTCGACCATGTCGATATCGAAGTAGTCGTAGGCAAAGACCGCGCATCCCACGGGCGCGATGCCGATGGTCCGCTCCCGGATCCCGAGCTTGTCGATCGTTTCGGCGATCATCCGGTGGAGCACGCCATGGCTGCATCCGGGACAATACCGGAACTGCTTTTCCTTGAGGCATGCGGGTCTCTCGAACACCTTTTTCATCGTCATGGTCATCGTGTGCAGCTAAAAATCCCTTGACATGCAACCTGTCTGTCTGTTATTGTATCGCTCGTTCAAGCGGCCCGCCATGTCGCCGAGGTAGCTCAGTTGGTAGANNGTTCGATTCTGCGCCTCGGCACCACTCTTCTCTTCATCCTTCAACAGAGCAACCAGCGACGTTATCAGCAAGCAGGAGTAAGGTTCCTCCTGACTCCTGGCTTCCTATTCCTTCTCGAACAGCCCCAGCTGCAGCATCTGCTCGCCCGGGAACGGCACCGGGTAATCTCCGCAAAAGCACGCGACGCAGTAGTTCATCGGCCGGTCGACCACCTTCTTCACGCCTTCCAGGGTGATGTACCCCAGGGTGTCCGCGGTGATGTATTTCCGGATCTCCTCGATGTTATGCGACGATGCGATCAGCTCCTGCCGCGTCGGCGTATCGATCCCGTAATAGCACGGGAACATGGTGGGCGG
>JAFNGD010000436.1:0-2594 GCA_017885365.1 Nitrospirota bacterium | reverse complement strand
CCGAAGTGCCTGATGGTCTGGCGGGGTTCGATGAACGTCCGTCCCACGTAGTGGTTCCGGATCAAGCCCAGCCCGAAGGGGATTCCCGCCTCCTCGGCATAGCCCAGCGCCGCAGGCACGCCCGAGTCCGGCACCGGGATCACCACGTCCGCCTCCACGCCGGTCTCCCGTGCAAGCTGCCTGCC
The DNA here is from genome assembly GCA_017885365.1 of Nitrospirota bacterium. The sequence continues at coordinate 2,409 of JAFNGD010000436.1, read as the reverse complement.
GAACTCCTTCCGGATGGAATAGACGTTCTGGCCGAAAACATAGCTGTCCGGCCTGGCGAAATAGATGAACTCGAAGATGCAGTGTGACGGCGTCTCCCGCTTGAACGGGAAGGTCGACTGGATGCCCGAACCGTTGATGACGACCATCTCTCCCGGCTCGATCTCCCGGATATAGGTGGCCTCGATCAGGTCGAGTGCGCAGGTCTCCGAGGCGAGCACGTACGCGCCGCCCACCTCACCCAGCACCAGCGGACGGAACCCGTGCGGATCGCGTACGCCGATGAGCTTGTCCTCGGCGAGCAGCAGCAGGCTGTAGGACCCCTGCACATGCTGGAGAGCGTCAACGATCCGCTCGTTGAGGTTCGGCAGGCGCGATTGGGCAATAAGGTGGATGATTACCTCGCTGTCCATAGTCGACTGGAAGATGGAACCGTACGCTTCGAGCTCGGCCTTCAGGATGCTGGCGTTCACCAGGTTCCCGTTGTGCGCGATGGCCAGTCCGCCCATGGCAAAATTGACCAGGATGGGCTGGATGTTGATGCTGATGCTGTCCCCGGTCGTCGAATAGCGGTTGTGGCCGATGGCCGCGTGGCCAGGCAGCTTCTTGATGCGTTCCTCGGTGAAGATGTCCGCGACGAGGCCCATGGACTTCTCGCTGTACAGCTTCTTGCCGTCCGAGGACACGATGCCGGCGGATTCCTGGCCCCGGTGCTGGAGGGCATAGAGCCCCAGGTAGGTCAGGTTCGCGGCATCGGCATGGCCGTAGATCCCGAACACCCCGCATTCTTCATGGAACTTGTCGTACATAATGTCCGTGATCACCGAGGCCCGGAAAAACAGATCGCACGAACCTTACCTGCGATCGCCCTTCTTGGTCCGTGAGATCATCTCCTCTTTTTCCCGAAAACCCGTCTGAAGATATAGTCCACTTTTTTGATCGTATGTTTAAGATCAAAACAGCCGTCGATCTCTTTGGCGGTAAGATGTTTCCGGATGTCGGGATCGCCCTTGAGCCGGTCCGCGAAATCTCCGCCCTGTTTCCAGACCGCCATGGCGTTCCGCTGCACGAGCTTATACGCCCGTTCCCGCATAAGCCCCTTGCGCACCAGCGCCAGCATCACCGTTTCGGAATGGAACAGGCCGCGCGACAGTTCCATGTTCCGCGCCATGTTGGCGGGATAGACGAAAAGCGTGTCCACCAGCCTGGTGAACCGTGCCAGCATGTAGTCGAGAAGGATGGTGCTGTCGGGAAGGATGATACGCTCGACAGAGGAGTGGCTGATGTCCCGTTCGTGCCACAGGGCTACGTTCTCGAGCGCGGCGAGCGAATTCGCCCGGACCACCCGCGCCAGGCCCGAGAGGTTCTCGGCCGAGATGGGGTTCCGCTTGTGCGGCATCGCCGAAGACCCTTTCTGCCCTTCGGAAAAATACTCCTCGGCTTCGAGGACCTCGGTCCGCTGGAGGTGCCGGAGCTCCACGGAGAATTTCTCGATCGACGAGGCAACGAGCGCCAGCGCCGTCAGGTACTCGGCATGCCGGTCGCGCTGCACCACTTGTGTTGCCACCGGTTCCGGCGTAAGCCCGAGCTTCTTGCAGACATATCGCTCCACAAAAGGATCGATGTTGGCAAAGGTCCCTACAGCGCCCGAGACCTTTCCGACGCCGGCGACCTCGCGTGCCCTGATCATGCGGTCCAGGGCCCTGCCCATCTCCTCGTACCAGAGCGCCATCTTGAGCCCAAAGGTGACCGGTTCCGCATGGACACCGTGGGAACGGCCGATCATGACCGTGTCCTTGTACTGGAAGGCCTTTTTCCTGAGCACGGTACGAAGGGCCTTGATATCATCGATGATGATGTCGGCGGCCTTCAGCATGAGGTAGGCGAGGGAGGTGTCGAGGACATCGGAGGAGGTGAGGCCGAGGTGGATGAATCGGGAGTCAGGCCCCACGTGTTCGCCGACAGCGGTAAGGAAGGCGATGACATCGTGCTTCACGACCTTCTCGAGCTCATCGATCCGTTTGACGTCAAAGGCCGCCTTCTTCTTGATCGCAGCGAGGGACCGCGCAGGGACCAGGCCGAGCTTGGCGTTCGCCTCGCAGGCAAGGANNAGGTATCATCAGGTTCTCCTGTCAGCGTCGGGTCATGCCCGGACAAGCCGGGACATCCACTCGAAGGCCGCGGCGTCGGGCGCAAGGAGGGTAAAATCGATCGGGTGGGTCCCTGCCCCCTCCGCGAGCCCTTTCCGGACTGCGGCAAGGGCATCATCGTTCTGCGCAGCCCCTGACGGAAAGCAATCCAGGGCTGCACGGGCGACCCCGGCATTGACCGCGCTCACCGCGGCGGCACGGGCGGCAGCGCGCAGCGACTCCGGCGACGATGCTTTCCGGGGTCCGAGCCCGACCATGAAG
>JAFNGD010000435.1 GCA_017885365.1 Nitrospirota bacterium | reverse complement strand
TCCTTCTCCAGGGCCTTCTTCAGCACCCACCGGACGCTTTCTTCGTCGTCGACTATGAGGACTTTTTCATTCGTCATAGAAAATCCCCTGTGAACTTCTTTACCGCAGAGCTCGCAGAGACCGCTGAGAACACCGAAGAGTCCATGATGATCCTCTCAAAACGCCACATCTTTTCTCTGCGTTCTCCGCGTCCTCTGCGGTGAAAGATACGATGATCAAGCACCGAGAGGAAGATAGACGCTGAAGGTCGTCCCCTCTCCTTGCCGGGTCTCCACCCGGATGGTCCCGAGGTGCTCCTGCACGATCTGGTACGACAGCGCCAGGCCCAGGCCCACGCCCTTGTCCTTGGTCGTGAAGAAAGGCGCGAAGATGTCCTGCAAGTGCTCCTGCTTGATGCCGGGGCCGGTGTCGATGACTTTCACCATCATGAGGCGGTGCTTCCGACCGTCGGCCTGGACACTCGTGAACAGGTCGGACATGCGTGTGACCACCGTGAGCCTCCCGCCTGACGGCATCACGTCCACGGCGTTCTTGATGATGTTCAGGAACACCTGGATGAGCTGATCCTGGTTGCCGATCACCTCGGGCAGGCTCGGATCGTACTCGCGCGCGAGCACCACGTTGTTCTGCCGCGCGGGCTCCTCGTTCAAAAGGAGCGCCCGGTCCAGGATGCTGTGGATGTTGAAGGCGCCCGTCCCCCGGGGGCTCACGCGGGTGAAGTCCAGGATCCCCTCGAGAACACCGTTTAGACGATCAGCTTCCTTCAGGATCACGTCGAGGTACTCGATGAGGTTTCCGCCGCCCGACACGGTCTGATCCCGGAGCTCGGATTTCAGCAATTGGGCAGCGCCGCGGATTCCCACGAGAGGATTCTTGATCTCGTGGGCGATGCCGGCCGCGATCTGGCCTATGGCCGCGAGCCGGTCCGCTCTTCGCATGCGGTCCTTCAGGTCCCGCACGCCCCGCTGGTCGCGGACCGAGAGGATAACGCCCTGCGGCCGCCCTTCCTCATCGGCGAGAACGCTGCTCACCAGCCCAACGGGGAGCGGCTCGCGGTGCCGCGCCGCCAGCTCGGCCTCGTAGTCAGAATAGGACCGCCCCGTTGCCAGGGTCTTCTCGATCTGCGAGACCACCGCGGGGTTCTCGGCAAGGACGGCACGGGCTTGTTTCCCGAGAGCATCCGCCGCGGCAATGCCGGTCATCTCCTCGATGGCTCGGTTCCAGATGAGAACGTTCCCGGCCTCATCGGCCACCATCACACCGTCGACGATCCCCGAAAGGATGTCGACGGTAATGTCCCTGAACGGCGGTCTTAAACCCTGCATAACTTATTGATAGCACAATACATTTGAGTATTCAAGGTAATTTATGCTATAGTCCGTTCAATGGCGGATTGTAGATTTCGGATTGCGGATTAAGTCCCTAAAACCGTCCGCCCTTCAGAACATTCTTATATCCAATCCGAAATTCGCAATCCGCGATCCGCAATCCGAAATTACCATGTTGGATCTTCGCCTGATATTCGTTGCACTCATCTGGGGCGTCAACTTCCCGGTGATCAAGCACGCCCTTAGTGACTTTCTGCCGCTCAGCTTCACGGTCGTCCGGTTCGCCCTTGCAGCGGCCGCCCTTTTCGCCGTGATGGCGCTCCGGCGGGATCGTTTCGCCGTCGCCCGCCGGGACCTGCCGGCCCTCGCCGCCCTCGGCCTCACGGGCATCACGTTCTATAACCTTCTGTTCATGAAGGGCCTGCAGCTCACCACCGCATCCCATTCGGCCCTCTTCATCTCCATGTCGCCGCTCTTCGCGGCAGTGTTCCAGACCCTTCGGGGCAGGGAGCGGCTGAGGGCGCCGCTCGTTCTTGGCCTCCTGCTCGCGACCGCAGGCGCCTATTGCATTATCCGGAGCACCCACGGCGAGGTCCGCTTCGGCATGGCGACCGTCACCGGCGACCTGATGACCATAGGTGCATCGGTCCTCTGGGCCCTCTATACGGTCCTGGCCGCTCCGCTGCTCGAGCGCTACCCGCCCGTCACCGTCACCGCCTGGAGCGTGGCCGCCGGTACCGTGCTGCTCCTGCCTGCCGGCGCAGGGGAACTTGCGCGCCAGTCCTGGAGTGCTGTCCCGGCAGGCTCGTGGGCTGCTCTCGGTTTCGCAGCCCTGGTCGGCGCGGCGGCAGCCTATGTCCTCTGGTACGAGGGAGTGAAGCGCATCGGCGCTACGCGCACCATCGCCTATCACTATCTCGTCCCCTTCATCGCGGTGCTCGTCTCGGCCCTCTTCCTCGGTGATGCCGTCAGGCCCCTTACCGTCGTCGGAGGCGTCGCGATCATCGGCGGCGTCGCACTGGTGCAGCGGCGAAAGTCCGAAGGTAAGAAGATAGGAAGAGAGGAAGGTACGAAGTAGGTCTTACCCTCTCCCCGTGTCCCCGTGTCCCCGCGTCCCCCTGTCGGTTCTTCAGTGCGTATACCCCTGCTCCCCATGCTGGGTGATATCGAGCCCCTCGATCTCCTCGTCCTTGGCGACCCGCAGCCCCATCGTCATATCAAGCACCTTGAACAGCGCCATGCTGACCGCGAAGGAGTAAGCGGCAATGCGCAGCACCGCGCCCGCCTGGATGGCGAGCTGGCGGGGGTTGCCGAAGAAAAGTCCGTCCGCCCCGCCGGCATTGATGGCCGTCGACGCGAAGACACCCGCCATGACCGTGCCGAGCGTACCGCCGACACCATGCACCCCGAAGGCGTCGAGCGAATCGTCGTACCGGAACTTCACCTTGGCGTTCAGGGCCGTGTAGCACAGCAGGCCGGCACAGGCGCCGATGGCAAGGGCCGCCATGGGGCTCACGTAGCCCGCCGCGGGAGTGATCGTCGCCAGCCCGGCGATGGCGCCGGTGGCAGCGCCGAACATGGTCGGCTTCGCGCGGTGATACCATTCCACGAAGGTCCAGGTGAGGGTCGCCGCGACCGCGGCCAAATGGGTCGTCACGAACGCGACCGTGGCAAGGCCGCCCGCCGACAGCGCGCTGCCGGCGTTGAAACCGAACCAGCCGAACCACAGGATGCCGGCGCCGAACACGGTCAGGGGAAGATCGTGGGGCGGCATGGACTCCTGCAGAAAGCCTTTCCGCTTTCCGATGTAGAGCGCAGCGGCCAGCGCCGAGAACCCTGACGTGGCATGGACCACGATGCCTCCGGCGAAGTCCAGCACGCCCAGGCCTTTCATCCAGCCGCCTGCGCCCCAGACCCAGTGAGCTACCGGATCATAGACGATCGTGGTCCAGGCCAGGGAGAAAACGAGGTAGGCCGAGAACTTCATCCGCTCCGCGAAGGCGCCGCTGATGAGCGCCGGCGTGATGACGGCGAACATCATCTGGTAGGCCATGAATGCGAGATGCGGCACCGTGGCCGCGTAGTCGGCATTCGGAGCGGTCCCGACGCCCGCAAGACCGGCCCAGCTGAGGTTGCCGATCAGACCGTTCACGTCGGGTCCGAAGGCGAGCGAGTATCCGAAGAGGACCCATTGGACGCTCACCAGGGCGATAGCGATGAAGCTGTGCATGATGGTGCCGAGCACGTTCTTGCTCCGCACCATGCCGCCGTAGAACATGGCGAGCCCCGGCGTCATGAGCATTACAAGCGCAGTCGAGATGAGTATCCACGCCGTATCTCCGGTATCGATCCTGGTCGCAGCGGCCGCGGCCTCTGCCCGGACGGTGGCCGGCACGAACAATGACATCAACACCAGGAGGAATAATCTTGCTGAAACCTTGCCCACTCCTCTGACCATATCTCTTGTCTCCCTCACTGAAGATTTGAATAGAAGTTGCACAGACAGCCAATTATTAAGCAAGGGATGTGCCATGAGAACAGACACGTTTGAGCCAGGAGGAACTATTTGATTTCATTCACCCTTGACCGGTACAGAGCACCCGGATCGCACGGGTTACGTTCATACAGCATGATGAATCATGAGGCAGGTGAGTAATTTGTGGGCAGGTTCATGCGATCCGCTCCTCGCGTGGGGCTGCGAAAAAATGCTTTCGTTCTCAAGGGTGGTGATGTCCTTGTCCGGGATGCTCATGAGCACCGATGAACGGAGCATGGGAGGGTCCGGGCTGCGCAGCGGAAAATCTCAGAATCCGCACCTTCGGAGCAACTGACGTAATGAACCGACGTCAATGGGATGAAAAAAAGGCCCGGCAGGTTCTCCCACCGGGCCTTATAATATTTCCTGCATTCAGCCTGACTATATCTATATCGCCGACTCGCCCTTCTCGCCGGTCCGGATGCGGATGACATCCTCGACCTTGGAGATGAAGATCTTGCCGTCGCCGATCTTGCCGGTCTTGGCCTTCTCCATGATGGTCGCCACCACCTTGTCGGCGATCGTGTCCGCCACGACGATCTCGAGCTTCACCTTGGGGATGAACGCGATATCGTATTCCGCGCCGCGGTAGAGCTCCACGTNNAGCTTGAACGGTTTGATGATTGCCTCGATCTTCTTCATGATCCCTCCTTGTTTGCTGGCGTTCGTTCATTTTGTACGCCAGACGCCTTGCTAATTCTTTATAGAAGATTGTATGCCCGCTCACCGTGCTGGCTCTCGTCGAGCCCGACCGTTTCTTCGTCAGCGTCGGCCCGGATTCCGACGGTCACCTTGATGATCAGGAAGATGACCAGCGTGGCGACCGCGCTGTAGGCCAGCGTGGCCAGGACCGCGACGGTCTGTATCCAGAGCTGGCCGGGATTCCCGTACAAGAGCCCCTTGCCGGCTTCATTGATCGCCGGGGCGGCGAACACGCCGGTGAGGATGGCTCCCAGGGTCCCGCCGATGCCATGAATGCCGAAGGCGTCGAGCGTGTCGTCATAACCGAACATCGGCTTCAGCTTTGCCACAGCATAGAAGGGAACGACACCCGCCACGATGCCGATGACGATGGCGCCGCTCACGTTCACGAACCCGGCTGCCGGGGTAATGGCGACCAGGCCGCCTACTGCACCCGAGGCAAGGCCCAGGACCGTGGGCTTGCCGGAATGCATCCATTCCGTGAACATCCAGGCCAGCGCCGCGACCGCCGCCGCCGTGTTGGTATTGAGGAATGCCGCGCCCGCCAGGCCATTCGCCGCGAGGGCGGAACCTGCATTGAACCCGAACCAGCCGAACC
>JAFNGD010000434.1 GCA_017885365.1 Nitrospirota bacterium | reverse complement strand
GGCCGCTCCGGCCGTTTGGTCGGGTTCGCCAGTTCGCGCTCATATTCGGCCAGGACCTTCTTCTCGATCATCTGGCGGGTATCGCTGTTCAGCGGATGGGCAATGTCCTTGAACGTTCCGTCCTTCATCTTCCGGCTCGGCATGGCCACGAACAGGCCGGTGTTCCCGTTGATCACCCGGAGGTCCCTGATCAGGAAGACATTGTCGATGGTGATGGTGGCATAGGCTTTCAGACGCTCTTCGTTGGTAACCGGAAACACCCTGACTTCTGTGATCTCCATACGCTCACCCCCGCTGTGCGATCAATGATGCGCGATCATATTTCCGGATTGTCCGTCAGAACGCTGGTGCCAGATGGTCCCCATAAAGCGGCCCGGTCAGGATCTCTGCCGGATAGAGCCGCCACCCTTTCTTCTGAATTCTTTGAGCCGCTTCCCGGCAGCCAGCCTCGGCATCGAAGATCCCGAATACCGTCGGCCCGCTGCCGCTCATGCGGGCGCCCAACGCACCCGCCTCAAGCAGGGCCTGCTCCATCTCCCCGATGGCCGGATGGGCAGCAGCCGTCACCGTTTCGAGGTCGTTGTGGAGCGACCGGGCGATCTGGCTGACGTTAAGCCCTGCAATATTAGTACAATCACCTTTTTTTGTCAACCCAAAATTCAGGTTTTTATAGGCCCAGGCAGTGGAGGTCTCGAACCCGGGATTGACGAGCAAAACCCAGAACTTAGGCGGCGGCGGAAGACTCGTCAGGACCTCTCCCCTCCCCCGGGCGAGGGCCGTAGGTCCATACAGGAAAAACGGGACGTCCATACCGNNTGCTGCTCCCTCCGCCCAGGCCGGCGGCCACGGGAATGGTCTTTTTGATCTCCACGGCGATGCCGGACGGGCTTCCGGACAGGTCCAGCATCTCCCGGACCGCCCGGTAGGCGATGTTTCCCGCGCCGCCCGGGACAGCGGCGCTGTCGCAGGAGACCGTGATCCCGCTCCCGGCAAGCCGGACCGTCACCTCGTCGTAGAGGCCCACTGCCTGCAGAACCATCTCGACGTCGTGGTACCCATCGGGCCGCTTTCCGAGGACGGAGAGGCAGAGGTTGATCTTGGCCGGCGTGGAGAGGATCAGTCCGCTCATTGTCCCGCCCCCGCGTTGTTCAGGAGGAACGCGCTGTCCTCGACCGGCACATTCACCTCCACGTCCTGGTACTCGATCGTGANNGGGCCGCCGGAACGATATGCACCCGCCACCGGGCATCATCAGTGCGAAACTCGACGACGCACCGTCCGTCCTCCGAACAGCGCGCCTGGGCCTCTTCGCTCTTCCGCGCCGGCGGCACGTTCCCCGAAAGGACCGCGGCAAGTTCCGACGGCGCAAGCGGGAACCCGATGAGGCGCTCAAATGCCCAGGCGCCCGTTCGAACGAAATCAGCCTCATCAGGCATGCGCAGCATCAGGTCCTTCCCGTCCCAGAGCGCATCGAAGACCGATTCTCCCAGGGGGCCGTACCCTTCGATGCGGAACTTTGCCTGCCCTTGCTGCAGAATGGCCACGCTCTCGTAGACGCGCTTCCTGCCCTTGCGCTCGGTCTGCACCCGCGCCGCTGCCTTGATGCCGGAGAATGACCCGCGACGGAGGTCCAGTTCCTGCACCAGCGGGGCCGCGGGGACTTCGGTCATCGGGATCTCGGGTCGGGGAGGGGCGCAGGAGAACAGGAGCGGGAGCAGCACGATGGCGAAGCGGGTGCGGGTCTTGAAGCTCCCTGCAGCAAGCTGCAGGAAGTCCTCGATCCTCAAGGTAGTTACCATTATTCTAATCGCTCGCTAACCCCGCAGCAAGCTGCGGGGACTGTGCTCGCTCCTGGATTCACGGCTTCTCTTTTTTCTTTTCTTTCTTTACTTTCTTCGCAGGCTGGTCGGGCTTCACCACTGCGTCGGGATCGCCGAAGCCGGCCTTCCGGTACCGGTCGCGGAGCTTCTGGTTCTTCGGATCGAGCTCGAGGGACTGGATCCACTGCTCCCTGGCCTTGTCCTTCTTTCCGAGCTTCAGCAGGATGTCGCCGTAATGTTCACGCATGACCGGGTCGTCATCGGCCTTGCTCATCGCCTTGACCATGACCTCGTGAGCTTCCTTGTACATGCCCTTCTGGTAGTAGGCCCAGGCAAGGCTGTCCAGCATATATCCGTTGTCCTTCTTGATGAGCAGCGCCCGCTTGATGAGGGCAATTGCCTCATCGAGGTGCACGCCGTCCTCGGCGTAGGTGTAGCCCAGGTAGTTCAGGGCATCGGCATGGTCCGGCTTGATCTCGAGGGTCTTCTTGAGGGCGGCGATCATGTCGTCCCGCTTCCCCTGTTTCTCATAGGCCACGGCCAGGGTGAAATAGAGATCCTCGCGGTCAGGGGCCATCTCGATCCCCTTGGCGAGGACCGCGACCGCCTCGGCAGGCTGGTCCAGGTCCAGGTGGGCGTTCGCGAGATACAGGTACAGTTCCGCCTTTCCCGGCTGCGCCGCCACGGCCTTCTTGAGCAGCGGCACGGTGTCCTTCACCCGTCCCTGCTGGGAGTAAATGTACGCGGTCTGAAGGATTGCGTCGGTGTCGTCGGGGTCGAGCTTCAGGATCGCAGCATATTCCTTGAGCGCCTCGTCGTACTCCTCCATGGCGATGAAGACCGTGCCCAGGTACTGGCGTATCTTGATGTTCTCCGGCACGGCGAAGGACGCGACCCGGAACGCCTCAATGGCCTCGGCGTACTGCTGTTTTTCCACGTAAATGAGGCCCATCTTGACGTAGGCATCGTAGTTCCGCGCGTCGTCGGACACGAGCCTGCGGAACTGCTCAAGGGCCTCGTCGAGCGAATTCTCCTGGATGTAGAGCTGGGCCAAGCGCTGGCGGAGGTCGGTGTTGTGAGGATTCAGGAGGAGCGACCGCTTGTAGGCATCGATAGCGTCCTTGGTCCGGCCCATGAGCTCATAGATGATGCCCATGCCGGTGAAGGTCGGCTCGAAATCATCGCGGACTGCGGCCGCCCGCTTGAACTCGGCCAGGGCCTCGGGGTACCTCTTCTGCTCGGTGTAGATCCGGCCCAGATAGTAGGGCGACATAAGCGATGCGGGGTTTTGCTTGTCCAGCGCCCGGAACACGTCGATCGCCTCGTCATAGCGCTTCATCGCTGCGTACAGGGAGCCGAGATAGATATAGGCGTCCTCCAGGGAGGGATCGATCTCGATGGCCTTCCGGTAGAGGTCGATCGCCTCGTCATACCGCTTCCGTGCACTGTTGATACCGGCCAGGAGCATGAGCGTCTCGGTCTGTTTCGGGTCAAGCGCCACCGCCTTCTGCGCATAGGCAGCCGCGTCCTCGGTCTTCCCCCGGTGCATCGACAGGGACGCGAGGGCGTGGGCGACCTCGGCGGAGCCGGGGTCCAGCCGGAACGCGGCCTCGTATTCCTTCATCGCGCCGTCAAGATTGCCCTCCTGCTCCTGCATGCTGCCGTTCATGAAATGGAGATAGGCATCGGCCTGTTGTTGTGATGCATCGCTGATAACGCCGGGGGAGACCTCCGGCATCTTTGCTGCCGGTGCGAGGCAGGACGCGGCACCGAGGGCGAAGAGCGGAAGGAAGAGAAGTATTTTCATGGTCGTAGTCTAAAGTACGGGGCTTTCTGTGTCAAGGTAAAGGTGTGCGTACCGGTCGGAGTCTGATGGTCTCGCGTCTGTGCCGGTCAACCGTCCTTCATGAGCTCCCGGACCTTCTCGAGGCTCGGCTCAATGTCCTCGGCGTCATGGGCCTCGAGGGTGAAGACCGGACTGGCGCCGTGCTCCCTGATGAGCCGGAAAAAACGGGCGAAATCGACCGTTCCCTTTCCCAGCGCCTGGTGGGAGTCCTCGGAACCGCCGTTGTCGTGCAGATGCACCTCCGCGAGATGCTTCCCCAGGCGGGCGAACCACT
>JAFNGD010000433.1 GCA_017885365.1 Nitrospirota bacterium | reverse complement strand
GGTGGGTATAGCGCGCCGGCACGAGCCCGAAGAGGTAGACCAGTTCCTCGAGATGCCGCTCGGGCAGGGAAAGCTGGTAGAGGAAAACGAGGCCGTTCGGCACGATGAGCAAAAAGGTGATGAACGGGAAGTTCCTGCGGTGTATTGTGTCCTTGATCGGGATCATGGAAAGTATATACCATAAAGACGTGCAGCGGGCAACCTCGCCCCGGCAATGCTATACTGACTGCAGGCCTCCCTGCCGGGCCCGCGCTCAGAAGAACGAAATATTGTATGCCATTCCAGGCAATGAGAGGATAAAATATTCCGGGGGCACGTCATGCAAACCCGAGTTGCTGTTCTTACGATCATCCCCATGCTTCTCCTCACAGGCGCCGGCGCGCTGGCGCGCAGATTCGAAATTCTCCGCGCCGGAGACGATCGGGGCCTTAACGCATATTTGTACTATTTTGCCCTGCCTGCGCTGTTTATCGCCGATCTTTCTGAAACGTCCTTTGATGGCCCGCACCTTACCTTTATTCTTGCCAACATGCTTCCCGCGCTGCTGGCACTTGGCGTATTCGGCATCCTGTACTTCCTGTTCCAATTTTCCAAAGCGGTCCTTGTTCTGCTCATCGTGAGCACCGTGTTCGGAAATCTCAACTATTTCGGCATCCCTTACGTCATTTTTGCCTTTTCCTCGCAGGAAACCGAGAATATCGCTTCGCTGACCGCTGCAGCAGCATCGGCTGTCGGTGTAAGCCTGACTCTTGCGGCTTTAGAGCTCTATCGGCTCAACACGGATACGATCCGGACCGGCGCGCGGAAGATCCTGTTGAATCTCCTGCGGAACCCGTTGATTCTTTCTATTGCCGGCGGCGTTCTCCTCTCCGTAATGGGCGTTCGGATCCCCCAGCCTCTTTCGAGGCCCCTTCACCTGATGGGTGTTACCACTGCGCCGGTAGCTCTGTTCATGCTCGGCGCTTTTCTCTATGGACGGCGTTACAGCAATATCGCGAGCGCCTCGGCATTGGCCGTTCTCAGGATGCTATTCATGCCCCTGATCGCGCTCCTGCTCGCCCGGGCCTTCAAGGTGAGTGGTCTTGACCTGACTATCATGGTCCTTATGCACAGCATGCCCGTTGCAGTGTCACTTATCGTCCTCAGCGAACGGTACAATTTTTACCGGGAGACAATTGCATCGCTCGTCCTGATCTCCTCGGTCAGCGCAGCGCTTTATCTTCACGTATGGTATCTGATACTTCAGCCGGATTAAACGTCGCGTCATCCTCGCGAATGCTGCCCTGTCGAGCGAAGAAGCCCACCCGCCACCTCGGTGTTTACCCAGTCATCGATTTTTTAGTATCGGACTTCAATCCCTGCCACTGCATAAGAGAACAGCGAGAATGTGTAGACCTCTGCGTTGTCCGCGCCGCCTTCCAACACACGGTATCCCGCAAAGACCTTCGTCGCCGTACTGATATCATAGAGCACGGCAAACAGCACATCCTCCGCCCTGCCCTGCGGTCCTGCCAGGGCGTCTCCCGCAATGCGGAACGACCAGGGCAGTGAGAACCTCCAATCAACGAGGAAATTGATGAGCGGCACGAAACCTGTGTTGGTCTTTTCCGCCCGCTGCCCTCCCCCTTCGACCGTGATCGCCGCGTCCCGGATCGCGCCGGTCACGCCCAGCCAGACATCGAGCTTTTCCCGATCAACGAGCTTTCTCCGCCACGTGATCCGGTAGGAGTCGAAGCGGAAAGTGGCATTGAGGTCCGTGTTTGCCGGGAAGGTCGTTCCCGCGAAGCTGATGTCCCGGTCAACNNTCGGAGAGCGAGAACTTCGTGCCGCTGTCCCCGGGGATGCGGATGTCGTTCTTTTCGGTAAAGACCGCGGCGCCCTGCAGGTTGATCACATATTCGGCAAAGACCGAAGTCGGTCCGAAGAACAGGACCATAAGCGTGATGAGCATTACGACAGGATATTTCCCGTTCATGTTTGACTCCTTGTTCCTGCAGCAGTAGCGCTTCGTTGAAGATCCCTGCAGCAAACTGCAGAAAATGCGTTCGCTCCTGAATTCATACCTGCCATAAAATCCAGCAGATGCTTGGCTTGCAGGTCATTGTTTTTGGGACCCTGTCTCGACCTTGACTTTATATCCTCCAAGTAATTACCCCACAGCACGGAAAGGTCCTTTCCGTATTTTCTTGTTACGGTAGTTCCAAAACCTTCGCCCTGCTGGATCGCGATCAACAGCTCACGGAACGCCGATTCGTTTGATGCATAGAGGTATCTCACGAACAGCATGCTCTGATGATAGAACAGGGGTGCCGGAATACCCCAATAGCTCCCGTATCGCGGGGAAAAGAAGGACGCGAGAATGTTCCTTCCCGCATCAGGGACAAAATTGCGGCCCTCGATGATCGCTCTCTCTGCTTCCGCATCGGTAATGGATGCCCCGGTCGCGCCGCCGGAAGCAAGCTCGGCCAGTCCCTCCTTGAACCAGGACGGTAATTTCAGTGATCGAACCGTGCCGATCCGCTGCAATATCTGGAGATGGGACAATTCGTGGGCAAGGTAGCGGTCCACCGGTTTTTTATCGTGAAAGAGGGCCGGGGAAATGAAGAGCTTCGTCGTCACGATCGCAGGTGCTTTATGCCCCGTCAGGCGATAGCAGCTCTCTTTGGACGCACAGACGTAAACCGCGACGGCATCCTTGAAGGGAAGCGGGTTGACAGCTTCAGCCTTACGGATGGCTTCGGGGAAAAGCAAAGCGATCTCATTCGCAAAGGTTTCCGCGCCCGGTTCATAGAGAACGCGCTTATCGGAAGCGAGAGGGGTAAAATGATCGGTCGAACGGAGCGAGGCTACGACCATTCTTCCCTGGGAGCAGGCCGGCAGAAGTGCACACAGAAGAAACAGGATGCTGAAATATGATGATAGGTTCTTGATCCGATGCATAAGCGTCATTCTCTCAGAACGGCAGCTTCAGCCCCAGGCGCTTGAGAATTTCGATGCCCGGGACCTTCCGCGAGATGCTTGAGAGCAGGGGCCGGGTAAGATAGGACATCAGATGCTTTCTTTCCACGGCCTTCTTCAACGTAACCACCCACGCCCCCGCCTTGAATACGTCCCCCTGGGTATAGATCCCCATGTCCCGCCCGATCGAGACGAGCTGGGGTTTGTACCTGGGCGCATACCGCATCAACGCCTTGCCGCGCAGGTCACGGGAAATGTTGATGCCCGCCACCTCTCCCTGGTCCTG
>JAFNGD010000432.1 GCA_017885365.1 Nitrospirota bacterium | reverse complement strand
AGAGATTTGGAGTTTGCCAGGACTCGCCGGATATGAGATTCCTCGATCTTGTCGAGGCTGACAGGGTCGCCGATCTTAACCTCGGTGCCTCCCGGAGAGAGATTCGCTGGGAGGCAGTCTAGGCCTATGCGGTCGGCCGGGCAGAGGATGGCGGCACGTTCGATGGCGTTGCTCAATTCCCGGACGTTCCCGGGCCAGGAATAAGCGGCCAGCGCCTGGAGCGCTTCGTCCTTGAATCCCAGGAACGAACGGTGGTTGTTACGGGCGTGGAAAACCAGCAGTCGTTCCGCCAAGACGGGCACGTCGTCCGGTCTCTCTCGAAGGGGAGGGATCTCGATCGGAATCACGCTGAGACGGAAATAGAGGTCCTCCCGGAACCGGCCTTCCTTGACGGCGTCAACCAAGTTCGTGTTCGTAGCGGCGATCAAGCGCACGTCCGCCTTCCGCGTGACGGTGTCGCCAATGCGCTCGTATTCCCTATCCTGGACAAAACGCAGGAGTTTCGGCTGCAGCGGGAGCGGCAGGTCGCCGATTTCATCCAAAAGGAGCGTTCCTCCGTCGGTCGCCCCGATCCGGCCAGGGTTGTCGCGGACTGCACCCGTGAAGGCTCCCTTCACATGCCCGAAGAGCTCGCTTTCCAGGAGCTCGGGAGGGAACGAAGGGCAGGATATGAGGCTGAACGGCTTAGCCGCCCGGCCACTCCAGCCGTGGATGGCTCGCGCCAGGACCGTTTTGCCTGTTCCGCTCTCTCCGCAAAGGAGGATCGTAGCCTCGGCTCTGGCGGCCTGGCGCGCCACGTTCACGGCTCGCTGCATCTGGGGGCTCGAGCTCGAGAAATCGATTTCCGGATGCTGGCGTCCTAGGTCCTCTTGGAGAGCCGCGACCTTCTGCTCTAAGAACCGGACCTCGAATACCTTGCGAATCGCCAAGTTGATCTGGGCAGGCGTGAACGGCTTAGGAATGTAATCGGTGGCCCCTCGCCGAATGGCCTCGACGGCCGTGTCGATGGAGGCATAGGCGGTGATGACGATGATCTTGAGCCATGGCGTGGCGGCCAGGAGGGCCGGGATGAGGTCGAGGCCGTCGTCCGTGCCCAACCGGAGGTCCACGAAGGCGAGATCGAAGGATCTGCGCGAGGCCTCCGCCAGGGCGTCCTGAAAGTTGCTAACAGCGGTGACCTTGTAGCCTTCTGTCTCAAGACAAATAGTCAGCGTTTTCCGGATGTTGAGCTCGTCGTCCACGACGAGGATGTGGAGGGGAGAATCGGCGACCGGGTTGCTCTTTTCAGGCCCCATTTAGCTATCCGTTAAGTGCCCCAAGCATAACGGACAACCAGGCTAAAAGCAATCTTGGGAGCTGCTCCGCAGATCAGACAGCGCGCCCGCACCCTCACGAAGAATGGTCGATCCGGTCCCGATGATACGTCTGATAGTCGTCCATCGTATTGATGTTCTTGTACCATGCTCCATCGTGCATGGGAACATATTTCACCCGACACTGAGGATAAAAAAGAATGATCTTATTCAGTCCCTCATCAAGTTGCTTTTTCATCAGCGGGATGACGGATCTTCGATACATGGCCAGCAGGGCGTTCGTTCTCCCCTCATTGTCCACGGACACCACCACATCATGGTCGCCCGTATGGGAGCGCATCTCGGTGATGAATCCGGGGTCGATCTCCGGAATATCGCAGGCGATGACAAGATTGACGTCCGTTTCCGACGCTTTCAGTCCGGCATAGATCCCCATGAGCGGCCCCTGTCCGGGCCGTTCGTCAAAAACGACCCGGACTCCGGCGGGAAGGACCTGTTTCAGTTCCTCGTGCCGTTCGCCGTCATTCAAGCTGACGATGATGTCCCTTGAGACGGGGATCAGGCTCTGGATAAGGGACTGGATCATCGGTCTGCCGTTGATCGGTAACAGGGCCTTGTTTTTTCCCATTCTCCGGCTTATGCCTCCGGCAAGGACAATGGAGGTGAAATAAGAATAGTACCTCGTCAGGATATCCCGCACGGGATATGCGGCGTTCCCGCCCGCCGAGGGGACGGTGATATCGACGAAGGACATCACCTCGCGGGCGGTCGGCTTGACCTGGTCGCGGTCCGATTCCTTCAGCATGAGGAAAAGGTTCGGCGTGACGACCTGCCGCAGGGAATTCGATTCGGCCACGATCACCGCCTCCCGGTCGATATGCGTCATCAGCGCATCCAGCCCTTCCGCCAGGGCGTCTCTCATCACCTTGAGCCAGAAGACGCGGGCCGCTCCCGCCTTGAGAAGCTGGGACGTATCCTTTTCTCCGTCGGGATCCATCTCTTCCCAGATCTCATAGTTCCCGGTCAGGGAAGAACAGATGCCGCAGCCGTCGCCGCCCCGCGGACATTTCGTCTCCCTGTCCCGAATCGTCGTCACCTTCACGCCGACCACTTTTTCCCTGGGGCGGAGGGCTTCGATCAGACGGGTGGCCAGCGCCGTCTTCCCCAGATCTCTCGCCGTTGACCCCACCAAGATCATGGTCGGGACCACGCGCACGAACGGCTCTCCTTTTCCCTGATCAGGAACAGGGCCCACTCATGAAAATCGATCGACGATCCGCTTTGCGACCGCACGGATCCCGATCCCCGTAGGACAGAACATGTCGCATCTCCCACAATCGACGCACCCCAGCTCCCCGAAGCGAAGCACATCGGCCTCCAGCTTGTGGCTGATCCTCCGGCGGCTCCGTTCCGCTTCATTTCGGGGATTATGCCCGCTCGCCTCCCTGGTATACCCGCCAAGCAAGCAGGCATCCCAGCATCTGATCCGTTCGCTCCGATCATCGTCCCCACAATCATAAACGTCAAAGCAGGTGCAGGTCGGGCAATAATATATGCAGGAACCACAGGCGATGCACTCGTCCGCGATCTTCTGCCAGAAATCGTCGGTCACCTTTCCCGCCAGGATCAGCTGGGAGGCATGGCTCAAGATCGATTTCGATTCCTGCCCCTGAGCGACGGACATTCGCTGCAGAT
>JAFNGD010000431.1 GCA_017885365.1 Nitrospirota bacterium | reverse complement strand
GGCGTCCTCGGTATGTCCTCCGCAGCTTGCATGGTAAAATGCAGGGATCACCTCGCCCCGGTAGGTTATGACCACGCCCCGTGTCTTCACGACCGCCTGAGCCGCGCGGTGCCGCTCGCCCCGCATTCCCAGGTACATCTGGCTGTCCACGGTGGCCAGGATGTGATAGGGCCGCCTGCCGGCGTTCTGCTTCTGATACAGCGCATAGGTCCGCGATGCCACAGCCTGCGCCTTCAGGGCCTCCATTTCCCAGTCAGCGGGGATCTCCGCAGCGACCACCCCCAGGAGGTAGGACTCCAGATCGAGATCGTTGATGACGAGCAGTGTTCCATTCCCTTTTTTTCGTATCTCGATCATGCCGCGGTACGTCTTGCCGTTCACCTTGATCTGCTCGCCCGAAGACGATACGCGAACGGGCTGGCGCCCCATGCCCGCCGCCCGGAACGTTGCCGTCTTCTCGAGGCGATGGCCGGCAAAAGCTTCGCTCCGAAGGCCCGCGGCGGCCTGAAGCGTCACCGACCGCTGGTTGTCTGCGATCGCCACGCGGATGTTCTCGGCAAAGGAAGTTTGCGCTGAGAGCAGTACGAGGACCGCGAAACAGATCTTCAGGCAACCCGTATTCATATGCACATGCCGTTTCAGAATTGAGTGGACGGCCTGATGGGGCGCTGTCCATCCTCTGTTGACTGCCATCGGCCTCATCTGCTCGTATATCTCTCCCGCTCGCTGTAGATGCACCCGCAGTACTGCTGGCGATAAAGGCCCATGGCCTTCGATCCAATGATCCCCTCGCGCCAGCCTTTGCGAAAGTCCTCGTAGAAGAGCTCGACCCCGTGCTCCCGGGCCATTTCCCTTGCCACACCCCGGATAAGATCGTGGTTCTGGTATTTGCTGTACAGCAACGAGGTCGTGAACAGGCCGGACCCGCTCCTGTTGGTTTCCGCTGCCGCGGCGTCAAGCCTCATCCGGTAGCACTGCTCACACCGCCCAGAACCTTTTCCCACGACACGAACCAGGAACTCATCGAGATCATATCCATCCCGGTACGATACCGGAAGGCCCACGCCAGCCGAGAACTCCCGAACCGTGCTCATGCGCTTCTGGTATTCCAGGTAGGGATGGATATTCGGATTGTAAAAGTATCCCTGAACGGAATACCCCTCCTCCCGCAGACGGGACAGTGGATAGATGGCGCAGGGCGCGCAGCAGATGTGGAGCAGAATGTTCATGCCGGTCGGATGTTAACAAAAGGTTCACGAGACAATAGGTTCACCCAATGAGGCGAGATTCCATGATAGTGAATATGACTCACAACAGCCGTTCCTGCACCGAAGCTGATCTCTTTTTTCCGAAATATTCGAAGCAAAGCTTCGTCGCCAGTCTTCCGCGCGGGGTCCTGTCCAGGAACCCTTCCTGGATGAGGTACGGCTCGTACACGTCCTCCAGGGTGTCCTTCTCCTCGCCCAGGGCGGCGGCAAGCGTCTCGAGGCCCACGGGGCCTCCGTCGAACTTATCGATGATCGTAAGCAGCAGACGCCGGTCCATCTCGTCGAACCCCTTCTCATCGACCTCGAGGCGTTTCATCGACGAGACGACCGCGTCCTGCGTGACCGCGCTGTTCCCTGCGACCTGTGCGAAGTCCCGCACGCGCCGGAGCAGGCGGTTCGCGATCCGCGGTGTGCCCCGGGACCGGCGTGCGATCTCCGCAGCGGCGTCCTGATCGATGGTGATGTTCATCAGGCCCGACGAACGCTTGACGATCCTCTGGAGCTCATGGGTTGCGTAGAAGTTGAGCCGGTCAATGACGCCGAACCGGTCCCGGAGCGGAGAAGTCAGGAGGCCGGTGCGAGTCGTTGCACCCACGAGGGTGAACCGGGGAAGGTCGAGCTTGATGGAGCGTGCGCTGGGCCCCTGGCCGATGATGATATCGAGCTGAAAGTCCTCCATGGCGGGATAGAGGATCTCCTCAACGACCCGGTTGAGGCGGTGGACCTCATCGATGAACAGCACATCACCTGGCTGGAGGTTCGTGAGGATCGCGGCCAGGTCGCCGGCCCGCTCCAGCACCGGACCCGACGTGGACTTGATCGAAACGCCGAGCTCATGGGCGATGATGTTCGCCAGGGTCGTCTTTCCGAGACCCGGCGGACCGCAGAACAGGACATGGTCCAGCGCCTCACCGCGGGCCTTTGCCGCCTGGATGAACACGGACAGGTTGTCCTTGATCCGTTCCTGGCCCACGAAGTCCTCGAACCGCGTCGGCCGGAGGCTCCGGTCGAGCTGGACATCGTCGTCGTTCTGTTCCGGGGTGATGACCCTTGTCGGCATCGTTCTTCCTTGGTCCCTTCACACAGAGGTCGGTCTGCGGCTTCCTTCCCGACCGGCGGCATCGGACAACCGGCGAGCGGCTGGCATGCTATCGTTTCATCAGGACGCTCAGAGCTTCCCGGATCAGGTCCTCGATGCGAAGGTCCGGACGGCTCTGGTTGATCTTCTTCACTGCATCCTCGGCAACGGGCCTCTTATAACCCAGGTTGATGAGTGCGGAAACGGCATCATCAAGATGCCCGGACAGGACGGATGCTCCGGACGCCGTCTGCAGCTGCGCTTCCGGCGCGAGCTGCCGGACCTTGTCCTTGAGCTCGAGACAGAGCCGCGCGGCCGTCTTCTTGCCGATGCCGGGTATGGCGCAGAGCGTGGCATCATCGGACGACCCGATGGCGGACAGCAGGTCCTGCGCCGAGAGGCCCGACAGGACCGACAGGGCAAGCTTCGGCCCTATGCCGGATACACCCAACAGGAGCTGGAAAAGCTCCTTCTCCAGTTCCGTGGCAAAACCGAAAAGGCTGAGGGAGTCCTCGCGGAGGTGGGTGTGGATGTGGAGGCTGATCTCTTCACCGGGCTCGGGGACAGCGGCGAGCGTGGAAACCGGCAGGGATACCAGGTAACCCACGCCGGATACATCAATGATGACGGAGTCGGTCGTCTTGCGCCGCACCGATCCCCTGAGCCAGGCGATCATCGCATTCTGCCCGTCCCCTTGAGGGACGCGGAGCCCTTCAGCACTTCCCGCATGCGGGAGGAATGGATGTGGCAGATGGCCGCGGCCAGAGCGTCCGCCGCGTCTGCCGGATGGGGCGCCTTGGGAAGTTCCAGCAGCGCCTTGACCATCGCCTGGACCTGTTTCTTGTCGGCCTTTCCGGTGCCCACCACCGCCTGCTTCACCTCGGTGGGCGCGTACTCGAACACCGGGAGTCCGGCGTTCACCGCCGCCAAGATCGCGACGCCCCGCGCATGACCCAGCTTGAGAGCGGCCTTGATGTTGTGCGAAACGAAAAGGTCCTCCACCACGACCACGTGGGGCTTGTACTTTTCGATGATCTTTTCCAGCTCCTCATAGATCTTCTTGAGCCGCTTCGGAAAAGGCTGCTTTGCCGACGGGCTGATGCCGCCCGATACGATGTGGAACAGCTTGTGGTCTTCTTCAGAAACGATGCCGTACCCGCTCGTAAGCGTTCCCGGATCGATACCCAGCACCCTCATCATCTCCCCCTCGATGGCTCGTCGCTCATCGTTCGTGGCCCTTGGCAACAGCCCGCCAGGAGCAGTCGGTTCTCCGCTATGCGCTCACCGCATTCATCACTTCCTCGGGTATGTCGAAGTTCGCGTACACGTTCTGNNACGTCGTCGTTGTCCTCGATGGCCTCCATGAGGCGCATCATCTGCCCGGCAACCTTCTCCCCGTCGATCTTCACGTAGGTCTGAGGAACCATCGTGATCTCGGCGACCTCGAGCGGAATGCCGGCGTCCTCGAGCGCTTTCTTGACCTTCTCAAAATCGCTCTGTGCCGTGGTGATGACGAAGTTGTCATCCTCGGTCTGCATGTCCTCCGCCCCGGCGTCCAGCGCCAGGCTCATGAGCTTCTCCTCGTCTGCCTTGGCGCGGGCCACGACGATGTACCCTTTCTTGTGGAACATCCAGGAGACACAGCCGTTCTCGCCCATGTTGCCGCCGGCCTTGCTGAAGATATTGCGGATCTCGGAGACCGTCCTGTTCCGGTTGTCCGTCAGGACCTCGATGATGACCGCCACGCCGTTCGGGCCGTAGCCCTCGTAGATGACCTCCTCGTAGGACACTCCGGGCAGTTCGCCGGTGCCTTTCTGGATGGCCCGTTTGATGTTCTCCGCCGGCATGCTGACGCTCTTGGCCTTGGCCACGGCGGTGCGGAGCCGGGGATTGCCATCAGGGTCACCGCCGCCCAGCTTGGCCGCCACGGTGATCTCCTTGGTGATCTTGGTGAAGATCTTGCCGCGCTTTGCATCGGTAGCGGCCTTTTTATGCTTCGTCGTTGCCCACTTTGAATGCCCTGACATGAAACCTCCAATAATAACAGAATACAGAAGACAGAAGCCAGCAGCTCGGAGAATGCTTGGGAGGAACGATGTGCTCCTCCTGGCTCCTGAATGCTGACTCCTGGCCCCCCATGATTGATCTATCGCTCCGCGCCCTGCAGTTCGTGCTCCGCGTCCTCTTTGAGCCGGGTGAAGATCATCCTGCCCGCCGCCGTCTGGAGCACGCTCGTGACCGAGACCTCCACGTTCTTGCTGATGAACCTCCTGCCGTTCTCCACCACGATCATGGTGCCGTCGTCAAGGTAGGCAACGCCCTGGCCGGGCTCTTTGCCTTCCTTCAATACGAATACGCGCATGGTCTCGCCCGGCAGCGCCACCGGCTTCACGGCGTTCGACAGGTCGTTGATGTTCAGCACCGTCACGCCCTGCAGCTCGGCCACCTTGTTCAGGTTGAAATCATTGGTGATGACCTTGGCACCCATGCGTTTGGCGAGCGCGATGAGCTTGCTGTCCACCTCGCGGATCTTGGGGAAATCGTCATCGACGATCCGGACCTCCATGTGTCCCATCTTCTGGATGCGGTGGAGGATGTCGAGGCCCCTTCTGCCGCGGGCGCGCTTGAGCGAGTCCGAGGAGTCGGCAATGTGCTGGAGCTCCTGAAGGATGAACTGCGGGATGATGAGCGTGCCGTCGAGGAACTCCGTCTCGCATACGTCGGCGATCCTGCCGTCGATGATCACGCTGGTGTCGAGGATCTTGAGGTTCTCGTCAGCGCCGCCCTTGAAGAGCTTCTTGATGTTCGCCGGGTTGAATCGCTCCCCTTCCCGGATGCCGATGGTCACGCCCATGTAGCCGAAGAACGCATTCATGAGCAGGACCAGGAAGTTCACGATGCTCCGCTCCAGCGGTACCAGCTTCAGGGGCGCGGCAATGATATTTGCGGACGTAAGACCGATGATGAATCCCAGGATGCCGCCAATGATGACCTTGAGGGCCACCCGCCGGAAGAGAAACTCGGTCAGGATGATGCTGATGGCAACGGCGAACCCGATGGCCATGCCCTCCATCTTGCTGATCTGCTCGTCGAGCTGCGTCGAGACGTAATAACCCAGAAGCGTCCCGATAAAGACAAAAATGATACGGATAAGGACAAGTCCCATGATGTACTCACCTCCTTTATAAAAGAATGATGTTCAGGGTATGTATGAATCCAGGGGCGAGCGATCAAGGCAAACATACTGCCCTGAGGATCGATGATTCCCTAGCTGCTTGCTGCATCGAGATTCAATGACTGATACGGAAACGATTTGCACGGAAACGCCCGGCCGCGCGCGCCGCGGGGCTACTCCGGCCGGATCGTCAGGAACAGGTCTTCGCCCTTCCTGCGGATGAGGAGCAGGATCCTCTCCTTGGCCTTCAGCTTCGCGATGACCTTCTTGTAGTCCTCGATCGTCGCAATGTCCTTTTGGTTGATCTGCAGAACGATGTCGCCAGGCCGGATGCCCACTTCGAAGGCCTTGCTGTTCGGGTCGACCCTTACCACTACCATGCCGGTGTCTCCCTCCTTGGCGCCAAAACGTTTTGCAAGCTCGGGGGTCAGCTCGCGCACCGTCACGCCCGAGAGTGCGTTGCTCTCCTCCTGGTTCTCGCCGGTATCCTCCTCGGTCGCGGCCTCTCCCGCTTTCTTGGGCAGTTCGGCGATCGTCACCTCGATCTCGAGCTCCTTCTTGGCGCGAAACACCTTCACTTTGACCTTGGTCCCGATGGGGCTCTGGGACACCATGTTGCGAAGATGACCCGTGTCTTCCACATCCTTGCCGTTGAACTTGAGGATCACGTCTCCCTGCTTGATCCCCGCTTTCTCGGCGGGACTTCCCTTCATCACGCCGCTCACGAGGGCGCCCTTCAGGTCCTTCACGCCGAACTCCTCGGCGAGGTCCGAGGTGACCTCCTGGATGCTCACGCCGAGCCAGCCGCGGACGACCTTCTTGTACTTAATGAGGCTCTCCATCACCTGCCGGGCCATGCTGCTCGGCACGGCAAAGCCGATGCCCTGATAGCCGCCGGTGCGCGAGACGATGGCCGTGTTGATCCCGACCAGTTCGCCCCGGGCATTGATGAGCGCGCCGCCGGAGTTGCCCGGATTGAT
>JAFNGD010000430.1:3144-4192 GCA_017885365.1 Nitrospirota bacterium | reverse complement strand
GGTGCCCGCTATGTATCGCCATCGGTCGTGCAGGCATAATAATAATCGTCAGAGGGATGGAAAGACAGCATGAAGAGCGTTGCATTGATGCAGTTTACCGGGACCACAGCCTCGCACAAAGCCCATTGGCGATCAGTGAACATCGCCTTGCGAACGACAGAAGCAGGTGATGGACAGGCATTTATGGTGACCTCGGTCACCGGCGCAGAGGATGCAGTTACGGCGGCACGGGCATCGTATGCCATGATAGCCGACGCATTGTANGNCNAAGTCNNCTGATCGCCAATGGGCTTTGTGCGAGGCTGTGGTCCCGGTAAACTGCATCAATGCAACGCTCTTCATGCTGTCTTTCCATCCCTCTGACGATTATTATTATGCCTGCACGACCGATGGCGATACATAGCGGGCACCCTTCAAGACCGCTTCGACCGCCGGGACCAGGTCATCCACCGCCATGCGCTTGAGGACAACGCCGCCGGCGCCCGCTTCGATGCACTCGCTGACCGCTGCCTGCTCGTCATGGATGCTCAGGATGATGAGCTTGATGTCGGGGAAAGCCGTCTTCAGACGCCGCACAATGTTGATCTCCTTTGTGACCGGCAACGACAGGTCCGCCACAATGAGATCAGGTTTGAGCTTGTCCGCGGCCTCAATAAGAGAGGCTTCATCGGCGACCATGAACACTGTCTCGAACATGCTCTCCAGGAGGTCCCGGACGCCTTCGAGCATGTTCTGATGATTGTCAGCCAGGAGCACTTTGCCTTGTTTCATGGTCAGTCCTTTCCTTAAGCCTCATATACAGAGTGTGCGACGATGGTCACTCCCCGAAGCCCGGGCGGAGCGGCCGAATAAAGAACATTATTCTCCTCTGTAAATGTAGCTGAGAAGTGGGAAGAGCGTAACTCGTAAAATTACCGGTTTTTCGGGAGGTTGCTCTGGAGGCTTCTGATGAAAGGGGACCCTACTTCGTGATGATGCCGTGCCTTACTGCATAGTGGACCAATTCTGCGGCGCTCTTGAGGCCAAGGTCCTTCATGATGCGGTATTT
>JAFNGD010000430.1:0-3020 GCA_017885365.1 Nitrospirota bacterium | reverse complement strand
CAACGCGCTTCGAATGGCGGTGACCAGCTCGGTCGGAGCCGAGTGCTTGAGGACATATCCCGAAGCCCCTGCTTCAAAGGCGCTGACCGCATAGGTCACATCGGGGTGCATGGTAAGGAAGACGACCTTGATCTCAGCGTGAGCTTTCTTTATCTGCCGGACAGAATCAATGCCGTTCAGGAGCGGCATGGAGATGTCCGCCACGATCACGTCAGGCCGCAGCTTTTCCGCCGCGGCGAGCAAAGCGCGTCCGTCCTCGACGATCCCCACAAGCTCGAATTCCGGCTCCAGGAGGCCTTTGAGGCCTTCGGTCACGATCCGGTGATCGTCTGCAAGGAGAATACGCGGACGTTTCATGCGTCACCCCCTGCAAGCGGTACGCAAACAGTGATCACCGCGCCCTTTCCAGGCTGAGATCGTATCGAAAAATCCCCCTGGATGAGCTGGACCCGCTCGCGCATGCTTGAGAGGCCGAGTCCCGGCATGGACCGCACCACAAGGGGATCGAACCCGACGCCGTCATCGGTGACGGTAAGGCTGAGGGCATGGTCAGCACCTTTCAGGAAGATCTCGCAGTTCTTCGATTGGGAATGGATTGCGATGTTCTTCAGCCCTTCCTGGACAACACGGTAGAGACAGAGGGCGATATCGTCGGGGATCTCATCGGGGACATCTTCTTTTCTGAAGATGATCCCGACAGGGTGTCTCCTCATGACCGCCGCGCATTCCGATTCTATCGCGCGGGCAAGTCCCAGGTCGTCAAGGATGGTGGGATGCAGCTGGCGCGAGATCGTATGGACATCTTCAGAGACTTTGATGAGCTCGTCCTTTATCTGCGATACCTTGTGGACGGCCTTCGGATATTTATCGGGCATTTTGTTCAGGTCCAGTTCCAGCTTGCCGGCCTCGATCGCAAGGACCGCCAGCCGCTGCGTCAGGTCGTCGTGGAGCTCCCGCGACAGTCTGCGGAGTTCATCCTCCTGTGCCGAGATCAATCTTCCCGCAAGTCTCTGGAGATCGTTCCGGCTGTATCTGAGCGCAGCCTCGTTTTTCTTCAAGGCTTCTTCCGCCAGTTTGCGCTCGGTGATGTCCTTTCCAAATACAGAGATCCCAAATACCTCTCCTCGTATCTTTAAACTATTGATGGAGAGCAGAAGGACGTGGGACTTTGCCGACGTAAGATATTCAATGACAAAGGGGCCTTCCCGCAGCGCACGAGCGTAGAATTCACGCCACTGAGCGGCATACTCCTGCGGCAGCATCTGGTCCGGGGTCATGCCCACGTATATCTCAAGGCCGTGGCCGCGCGAGAAATAATTGCGCAGGGCTGCATTGAAGGTGAGAAGTCCGAACGTTTTCGCGTCCACGGACCAGATCATGTCACTTGTGTTCTCGACCAATGCGAGAATTCGCTCCTCGCTCTTCTGGAGCGCCTCCTCCGCCAGTTTGCGTTCGGTGATGTCCATGATCATGGATTGCTTGGACATGGTCCCGTCGGCATGGCGGATGGGGGTGTTCACCACATAGTACCAGCGATGGTCTTTCGGGCTCTGCACTTCCCACCGCACCGTCTCGCCCTGGAAGACCTTCTCGTTCACACACCATTCGCAGACGGCATCTTTGTCATGCAATGCCTTGTAGCACGTCTCCCCGACGGCATTGCGACCGGTGCGTTCGATGAGGCGCTGGTTCATGAACTCCATGCGGAAATCCGGTGAACAGATGTAGAGGAAACCATCAAACGCTTCCACCACGGCCCGGTAGCGCTCCATGCTTTCCTGCCGCGCTGCCTCTGCCAGTTTGCGTTCGGTGATGTCCTTGTCAACGCCGCGATAGCCCTTGAGATTCCCCGCTTCGTCCAGGAGGGGCACACCATTCGTGAGGAGGCAGATCCTTTGTCCGTCCTTTCCGATATTCCAGTTCGCCAGGTCCTTGATGGGCGCCTTCTTTGCCGCTATCTCGGAGAAAAGGGTCCTCACTCTCATTGCTTCCTCAGGTAGCATGAGATCGAACGGCGTCCTCCCGATGACGCGCCCAAACAGGTCATCACCCTTCGCCGATCTGTATGTATAGACCCCCTTTTCATCCACTTCCCACACCCAGTCTCCCATGCTGAATGTGATATCCTTCAGCCGCGCTTCGCTCTCGCGAAGGTCCTGCGCCAATTGCGCCGCCCGCTGCACGTCAAGGCTCATTTCATAGGCTATCACCGCAACGATCCCCATGAAGAAGAAGCTCGCCGTGATCGGCAGGGAGATGATCCCCCAGAGGACCAGCACGGCCTGCACTACGCTCGCCAACACAAAGAAAACGACAGTACTGCTGAGCAAAAGAGATCTCCGCTGGTCGCCACGCCGCCGGACGGCGAGCGCGGCATCTACGACGAAGATCGCAAACAGGAGCAGGCTCACCTGACCGACCAGCATCCACGGATTCGGCACGCCCCTGGCGGTTGAGATGGACTCGCCGAGAAAACGGATGTGATGCAGGGCGGTTATATCGCGGTAGTTGAGATTCGGTGTGAAGACGAAATTGAGGATCAGCGAGACGGTGCGTGTGCCGATGATCGTCCATGCAAGCCACGGACGCCCTGACCGGAGGTACTGCCGGACAAAGACGACCAGCGAGACGATGACCATCCAGACCGGGAGATGGAACCACTGCAGGGCCCTGCCGAACTCCGCCGGCGTTTCCGCCAGCATCATGGACAGTTCGCAGAACGCGATCCCGGCCGTTCCCGCCGCCATCAAGGAAATAAGCAGCTTGGCCCAGGCTGTGCGCTTCCTGCCCCAGACCAGAAGTTGCATCGCCGCCAGCGTGAGGCACGCGGACGCGACCATGGACCAGATGATGGTGACCCAATTCACCGTTTGATGGACCTCCGAGAATTTAAAACAATGGTCCCCGCGGGACGGTATGCGTTGAAGCTCCCTGCAGCAAGACTTCGGCGCGCTCAGTCAAGTCGCTGCAGGGAATCTTCGATCCTCAAGGTGTATTATTTATTCTAATCGCTCGCTAAC
>JAFNGD010000429.1 GCA_017885365.1 Nitrospirota bacterium | reverse complement strand
AAGCTCCGTTGTTCATCACAATGCCGTCGTCCCGGTGTCTCCCTATTTTACAACGATCTTTGCGGCCTTGATGTCCGCTTTGACCTGCTCACGGTTATAGTTCCCCAGTTTGACGCTCTTAAAGGTGATCGGACTCGTTCCGGATGATTTTGCCTGGAACACGACGGTGCAAAGGCCTCCTGCCCCCTCGATGCCGCCCACGTCTCCGATCCGGGTGATATAAATATCCACGGTCCCCGCCTTGAGATTGTTTGAGAAGAGGAACGATGTCTGCTGGTTGTCCTTCTTCAGGAAGGCGCCTTCGGTCGCCGCCTTGAAATCCACGACCTTGGGATCGTAGCTGAGCGTAATGATCGCACCGTAGAGGTCCTTGACGCCGGACACGGACATTTCAAGCCGCGCCTCCTGCCCGACCGCGACGGGGGCTTCTGACGGCTTGAGCTCGAGCACAGCGGCCGGCACCTGCGCCTCCACCGTCTCCGGCCG
Organism: Nitrospirota bacterium; assembly: GCA_017885365.1. The sequence goes on along the minus strand of JAFNGD010000429.1, from coordinate 4,679 downwards.
CGTTTCCGTGGGCTTCGACTGCACCGACGGCTCGCGCTTCGCCAGGGTGTCGAGGACCGCCGTCTTGTCCAGCGCCTTTTCGGCCGTTTTGGAGCTCTTGCCCGCACTCGTCGTGAACATCGGCTTCACGTCGTACGCCTCTTCCGTCCCGGACCAAAAGGCCTGGAGGTCCTTGTCGGGAAGTTCGAGAGAGCGCACGATGTTCGGCGTAATGGACATCAGGATGTCGGTCTTGACCGTGCCGTCATCGGATCTCGAAAAGAGCTTGCCCAGCACCGGGATATCGCCCAGCAGGGGGATCTTGTTGCTGCTCTTCCGCTCCTCGTCCTTGATCAGCCCGCCGACGATCACCGTCTCGCCATCGCGCAGGTTGATGGTCGTGTCGGTGTTCCGGGTCCCGAACTTGTACTGTTTCTGTCCGTTGCCGAAATCGATCGCGTCACCGAGGCTGCTGATCTCAAGGCTCATCTTGAGGGTCACGGTGTTGTTCAGATGCACGTTCGGCTCGATGTTCAACTTGATGCCGACGTCCTTGTATTCGAACGTGGACGTCACGGCGATCGTGGTGGTGGACTGGACCGTCGAGGTCTGGATCGGGATCCGGTCGCCGATATGGAACTTGGCCTGCTTGTTGTTCAGGACCCGGACCCTCGGATTCGCGAGCGTTTGCGCATCGGAATCCTGTTTGATCATGGTCAGGAGGAGGCTCGGAAGTGTCAGGACGATGTTGTCGCTGCTCATGCTCCGGAACTGGCTCAGCGACATCCCCTGGGTGACCCCCACATTGCTGATGGTAGGATTTTCCGGAGTCAGCTTTGTTCCCGAGAAGGATGCGCCGATCGTCAGCCCCGGCTGGAAGTTCCAGCCGTAGGACAGGTTGTTCGTCCTCGCGATCTCCAGGATCTCGACATCGAGGATGACCTCGGCCTCCTTGAGGTCGTTGGCGGCGATGATCTTCTCGATCAGTTTGATCTTCTCCGGCGTGTCACGGATCGTGACAGAGTTCAGCACCTCGTTCACGTAGACCTTTTTTGTGTCCAGCATGGACCGCAGAAGGTTGACCACGTCTTTGGACTTGGCATTGTTCAGGTAGAACGTCTTCATCACCAGGTCCTGGTACTGGTCCATCTTGGACTTGGTCTTGGGGATAATGATGATCGTGTCCGCGCTGAGCTTTTTCATGAACAGCTTGTTGGTGGACAGGAGCAGGTTGAGGGTGTATTGGAACGACACGTCCTTCACAAAGACCGTGACGGGTTGCGCCTTGATCTCCTCGTCGAACAGGATGTTGATGCCCGAGAGCTTGGACAGGAGCTCAAAGACCTCCTTGATGTTCGTGTTCTTGAAGTTCAGGGTGATCGGTTTGTCCGATGCCAGCGTCAGGGCCTCATCAGGCTCGGCCTCGCTCTTCCTTTTCTGGAGCTTTTCGAGGGCATCGATATACTTCGCGTTCTCCGGATCAAGCTCGACCGACCGGTTCAGTTCGTTAGTCGCCTCGCTGAAGCGGCTCAACTCCTGGAAGGTCAGGGCAGCCCGGTAATGCTCCTCCGCCTGTTTCATGTTCAATACGGTCTTGAGGGCGCCCTGGATCGCTGCGTTGGAGGGATTCAGGTAGATGGCCTGCTGGAGTTCGATGATGGCCTGGTCCAGTTTGCGTTCCTTCAAGAAATTCCGGGCCCTCTTGTAGTGCTGGTTCGCCGCCGTTTCCTCCGCGCGCAGGAGCGCCGAGCGGTACTCGATGTCCTGGGGACTGCTCTTCAGGGCGTCACGGTATTCCTTCACTGCCAGGTCCCATTCTCCGCCCTTCGCGTACTGGTCCCCGCGCTGGAACGCCCGCGAGCCTGCGCAGCCTCCAAGCAGAGCGATCATTATCATGGTCAGCATCAGTATGCCGATCTTCTTCATCTTCCCCTCCAGAATGGTCACAACGATTACGAAGACCCGGCGTTCCGATCAGAACGGCCCTGCAGCGATCGCCCACGCTGATCATCGTGACCGGGCCGCCGATCGCGGCAAGGCGAGCGCTCCCCGACCTCGGTGGTCTGCCGGGCCGTTGCCGGACCGGACCTACTTGCAAGCGCTGCCGGCCAGTTCGATCCGGGCCTCCACCTTCGTGACCGCGTCATATCTGCCGCGATTTTGCCAGTGCCATGATGCGTTGGGGCGCTATCGAGCTTGCGGCTCACGCCTCGGTGGTCCCTACTCCCCCCGGATATAGGTCACCAGTTTCATCTGGAGCCTTACCCGCCCCTTTTCGGCGCCCAGTTTGAGGTCCTGGATCCCCACGAGGCGGGAGGAGGTCTCGACCTCGTAGATGAACCGCTTCACATCGGGATACGCGCCTGCTGCGGGGAAGGTGAACGTAAGCATAGTCAGCCCGCCGGTCGCCTGCGTAGGGATATCCGAATTGATCGCATCTACCGAGAGGTGCAGCCTGCGGGCCGTCTGGGCCAGGTCCTTGATCAGGAGCGGAACGTCCTTCTGCGCAGGGATGCCCGACATGAGGCCGGTAAAGAGCTGTTTCTGCTTCTGGAAGAGCACCGCTTCGGCGTGCTCCTTCTTGAGGTCGGCATACCGCTGCCTGCTCGCCACCAGACGCGCGTTTGCGGGTGCCACGGTGAACGCATACAGCAGCAGGTTCAGCGCGATGAGCCCGGCACACGCTGCCGCAAGGACCCAAAGCCGCTTAGTTACCGGGTTTCCGATCAGCGTCCGGAGCCGGTCCGGCGACACCATGTTCCTGATACGAGACTGCCACATTGAACGAAAGGCTCCCTTTTTCCATCGATTGATGCTTTAGCTGGGGATTCCTGAACGACCGGGACCTCTGCAGCCCGATCATGAGATTGCTGAGCGCCTCGGGCGACTGTGCCGATCCTTCAAGGGCCACGGTCAGATCACGGGGGTTGAAATCCACCTTCGTCAGGGCGATGCCGGCGGGGAATGCCGCCTCGATCCCGCTCAGGAACTGCGTCCACGAATGCCGCCTTGCCTCTATCAGGCCCGACATGGCGCCCAGGTTCTTCACCAGCTGCTGCCGTTCTTCCAAGGCCGGACGTAACTTTTCTGCCGAGGCGGCAAGATCCTTGACGCGCTGTTCCGCAGCAGCGCCCTGATGCGCGGTAGCGTTCGCGATCCACAGGAGCGCGCCTGCAAGGATCGCGAGCAGGACAATCACAGCAATGAGCACCAGGCGAAGCTGTGTGATAAGCCCGAAGTCGGTCCGGGCAAAGTTGATGGTGATCGCCGCCGGCCGCCTCGTCACTCGACACCCCCCGCACCGAAGGCTGCAGCGAGGTACGCAGCGGCCTCTCTTCCCGACGTCAGCGCGACTGCGGGCACGAGTGTTTCGACCTCAAGTATCGTTTCGCTCTTCAGACCCTCGGACAGTGAGGCCACAATGGACGGCTCACCGGCAAGATAGAGATGACCGATCTCGGACTGTTGCTGGCGGTCCATGTGCAGATAGAAATGGAGCGAGTCGTCGAGTTCGCGAATGAGACGCACGGTCACGTCGGCCGGCGTACCCGCCTTGATCTCCTTGTGACGGTAGAACCGCGGTCCGCCCTGTTCCATGATGATCGTCGTGTACGAACCTTCGGTGACCCATGCGAGGGCCAGGCCGGGGATGTTCTTCCCCTCGAGATAGGGGCCGTAGAAATTCAAGGCGTTGAAGGATGACGGCGCCACTGCCCATGGTTCGAGGCCCAGTCCCGTCAGCAGGTCCTCGTACTGGGAAATGACCTCCTGCTTGGCAACGCAGGCGAGCACGGAACAGCCCTTGTCGCGGCGCGGAACGATCTGATAGCGCAGCGCAGTATTCGACACGTCAAAGGCCGCGCCCTTCTCCAACCGCCATCGGACCAGCCGGTCGCGGTCCCGACGATGTGACGGAAGCTCATCGAACTCGAGGGTCTGGACACGGAAGATCCCATCCGGAAGACTGAGGCCCGCGCGGCGGAGGGAAAGCGTGGTAAGGTCCTTGAGGCTGCTACGGACGAGGGATGCCAGGCCTTCGCTGTCCCTGATGTTCTGGGATGCGAATGCTTCAGTCACCATGCCCGCCTCCATCGGCACCATTCTTGAAGCGAGCACGGACCTTGATGCGCCGTTGCCGGTGAGCAGACCCATCCTGAGCGCCCGGGAGGTGATCTCGATCCCCAGGCATGGTCCCGTTAAAAATCGCTGCATTGTCGGCATATTAGCAAGGTGCGCCGGGGAAGTCAATTATTTCGTTCATTATTTACCGGAAGCCCGGAAAAAGCAACGGGAGGATGAACAGGCATAATCTTGTTCTCCTCCCGTTCAGTGGCGTCAAACACGGTGTTCTCTGAAAGAACTTTTACAATCTGAGCCGTACGCGGTCCAAATGCGTTTCAGTGGATCACTTTGATGAAATCCACGCCCTCGAAGGTTGTTCCTGCGACCGTACCGGTGACATGGATCCCTGTCTCCGTGTCCCCTTTTCTCCGCGCCCCCGTGTCGCCACATATATTTTTCTATCAAACTCCCCGTGTCCCCCTGTCACCGCGTCACCGTGTCTGTTGCTTCGTCGGGATCGGGAAGGTTGTCGGAGGCTTCGAGAATGTCAATTTCTCAGTCTGATCCCAGACGGTCCCCTCACTTGTGCTGCACCTTGACAGTATTGGGGGTCCCTTCCACGCCCGTATAAAAGACAA
>JAFNGD010000428.1 GCA_017885365.1 Nitrospirota bacterium | reverse complement strand
AAGAGTTTAATGTGTTGTTTTCAAGAAGTTCTCTGCGTCCTCCGCGTTCTCTGAGGTGAAAGTTTTGACATTACGTCACCTGCTCTTAGGAGGTTGTGCATGTACGCAGTGATCATGGCGGGCGGTTCGGGAACGCGGTTCTGGCCGCTGTCCCGCGAGAAGATGCCCAAGCAGCTCCTGAAGATCGGGAGCGACGACACCCTCATCCAGCTTACCGTCGACCGCGTGCTTCCGCTGGTGAAGCGCGAGCACGTTTTCATCGTCACGAACCGGGGTCTCGCCGTCGATATCGGCACGCAGCTCACGGCCCGCTTCGGCGGGGCCTGGGACCGGAATTTCATCCTTGAACCGGAGGCGAAGAATACCGCGCCGGCGCTCGGTCTGTCGGCTCTCCACCTGAACCGCATCGATCCCGACGGCATCATGGTCGTCCTCTCGGCGGATCATGCGATCAGGAATGTCAAGGCCTTTCAGGAATGCCTTGCCACGGCATCAAAAGCCGCGGAGCAGGACTACCTCGTGACCCTGGGCATCAAACCGAGCCGCCCCGAGACCGGCTACGGCTATATCAAGGCAGGTGACCCGTGCCAGGAATCCGGTCTCAACGGCGTTTCCCACGTCGACCGGTTCGTCGAAAAACCCGACCTGAAGACCGCAGAGGGCTACCTTGAAAGCGGCCGGTACTTCTGGAACAGCGGCATGTTCGTCTGGAAGGTGCGTACGTTCCTGAAAGAGATCGAGCGGCACATGCCGGCCCTGCACCAGGGTCTCGATGAGGTCCTGAAGAGCATCGGCAGCGGCAAGGAGGCGGAAACGGTGCGCGCAGTGTTCTCCCGTCTCCAGCCGGTCTCCGTCGATTACGGCATCATGGAGAAGACCGACCGTGCCGTTGTCGTCCCGGCGGACATCGGCTGGTCGGACGTGGGCAGTTGGACCGCCCTGGAGGAGGTGACGGACAAGGATGCCTCCGGCAACATCATCTCGGGCAACGTCATCGACATCGACAGCTTCGATTCCGTCATCTACGCCGAAAAGCGTCTGGTCGCGACCATCGGCCTCAAGGACACCATTGTCGTGGACACGCCGGATGCGACGCTGGTCTGCAGCAGGGACCGGGCGCAGGACGTCAAGAAGGTCGTGGAGGAGCTGAAAAAACGCAAGGCGGAGGAGCGCCTTACCCACCGCACGGTCCACCGGCCCTGGGGGAACTATACCATTCTCGAAGAAGCGGAACGGTACAAGATCAAGCGCATCGTCGTCAATCCTGGTGCGAAATTGTCCTATCAAAGCCATCATCACCGCAGCGAGCACTGGGTCGTCGTGTCCGGCACAGCGCTGGTGACGAACGCCGATAAGGTCTATGACGTTCATACGAACGAGAGCACCTATATCCCCATTTCCACGAAACACCGCCTGGAGAATCCCGGCAAGGTCCCGCTCCAGATCATCGAGGTCCAGAACGGTGAGTACCTCGGGGAGGACGACATCGTCCGCTTTGATGACGATTACAAGCGTCACGAGAATGCCGGTAGATCGCCGCTCCCGGAGCTGCCGAAGTAGGTGATAAGTAACAGGTGATAGATGATAGGTGATAGGTGATAGGTGATAGATGATAGGTGATAGGCCACACATATGTCGAAGAATACGTTTAGTTTCGAAGAACTGGTCGTATGGCAGAAAGCGGTCAATTTCGCTTCGACCGTCATTCGTATGACCGAGCGCATAGAAACTGAACGCCGACACTACCGCGTGATCGAGAATTGCGAGGCTGCAGCGGTATCTGTTGCCTCAAACATCGCAGAAGGTAATGGCAGGCATTCTACGAAGGAGTATATTCACTTCCTCTATATTGCTCGTGGCTCTCTGTATGAATCGATAACCCAGCTCATCATATTCCACAACAATGGTTGGATATCAACTGAAGATCTTGTGGAACTGAAAGTACTGGCAACCGAAATCGGCAAAATGCTCTCCAGTTTGATAAAATCACATAAGAAATCTATCACCTATGACCCATGACCTATGATCTATCACCTATCACCTATGACCCATAACCCATGACCCATGACCTATCCCCCATGACCTATTCTTTTAATTCCGAAATATTCCGCGAGTACGACATACGCGGCATCGCCGACCGGGACCTCGTCGACCCGGTGATCGAGGACCTGGGACGGGCCTTCGCTGAATACCTGCGGCCTGCGGCCCCGCGATCGGTCGCCATCGGCTACGACGCGCGGCTCAGCTCTCCCCGGCTCCGCGACGCCATCAGCCGCGGCCTGATCTCGTCTGGCCTCGACGTTATCGACCTCGGGCTCTGCCCCACGCCTGCGCTCTACTTTTCGCTCCACCATTTGACGCCGGGCGCCGGCATCATGATCACCGGCAGCCACAATCCCGCGGAGTTCAACGGGTTCAAGCTCTGCGTCGGGAAGGATACGATCTACGGCGAAGAGATCCAGAAACTGCGCCGGATCATGGAAAAAATACAGGGTTCAGGGGGTAGGGGACAGGCGGGAAAACCCCAGGGACTATCAGCTATGAGCTATGAGCCACGAACTTCTCACCATCCAATCATTCCGGACTATGCTGGCCATCTGAAAGGCCTCTTTCGTGAATACCATGATGTGCCGCTCAAGGTCGTGCTCGACAGCGGGAACGGAACAGCCGGTCCGGTCGCACCGGACGTCATACGTTCCATGGGATGCGAGGTCATCGAACTGTTCTCTGAGCCCGACGGCCGCTTCCCGAACCACCACCCGGACCCGACGGTGCCGAAGAACCTGGAGGCACTCATTGCCACGGTGAAACGCGAGCAGGCTGACCTCGGTATCGCCTTCGACGGCGATTCCGACCGCATCGGCGTCGTGGACGAGAAGGGGGCCGTGCTCTGGGGAGACCAGCTCATGGTCCTCTTCTCGCGCGACATCCTGCGCGAACGGCCGGGAGCCACGTTCGTTTCCGAGGTGAAGTGCTCCCAGACCATGTACGACGACATCCGCTCGCACGGCGGCAAGGCCATCATGTGGAAGACCGGCCACTCGCTCATCAAGGCAAAGATGAAGGAGACCGGCGCCGCCTTGGCAGGGGAGATGAGCGGCCACATCTTCTTNNATTTCGGCTATGACGACGCCATTTACGCGGCCTGCAGGGTCGTGGAGCTGTTAAAGAAAGCAAAGACAGCTGAGCCAGGGGCTGCAGCTCTCAGCTCGCTCATTGCCGACCTTCCGAAGACCTTCAATACTCCCGAGATCCGCTTCGACTGTCCCGACA
>JAFNGD010000427.1 GCA_017885365.1 Nitrospirota bacterium | reverse complement strand
TCGAAGATCATCCGTTCCTTCGGCAGCTTGAATCCGTCCTGCAGGACATCGAGGAGGTACTTGACGAAGGTGGTGTGGAAGATGGTGGAGAAGCCGATGTAGGCCTGCTCAACGGTCACCCCGCCGGTCGAGACGATGCCGACGCCCTGGATGATCGCGGCCTTGCGCTCCTTCAGACAGCGGACGATCATGTTCGTCAGATCGGTCTTTGATGCGCCTTTCCATTCCTTGTTCCGGATGAACGGGATGTCATGCAGGAAAACCTTGGTCTCGCTGTCCTGGGGCATGAGCCGGTCCGTACCGGGCTCCGCCCGCTCCACCAGGAGGTCCGCGAAGGGCAGCGTCAGTTTTGCGAACAGCAATGCGGTGATATCGAGCCCTTGAAAGACCGAACTGAACACCGGCAGCCATTCGTCCTGCCTGTTCGCGGAAACGACATCGTCGAGGCGGTAGAAGCGGATGCTGTCCGGGACCGCGGTCCGGTCGCGCAGGAGCTTCTGCGTGTATTTTGCTATCTGATCATGCATGGGTCCCCTCGTTTATAGCGGGATTCCGGGGATAAGTCAAGGCGGACCAGCGCTTCATTGACTCCCCGTGTAAAACTGTTACAATATTGCAAGAGGTGGACCTATGAAAGAATACGACATCGTCATCATCGGCTCCGGCGCAGGGGCGAACCTGATCTCGGACGCGCTGTCGCACAACAAGACCGTGGCGCTCGTGGACAAGGGGCCTTCGGGCGGGACGTGCCTGAACAAGGGTTGTATCCCGACGAAGATGCTCGTCGTCCCTGCGGACCGGGTTATGGAGGTCCGGGAGGCGAAGAAGCTCGGCATCACTGCGGAGATCAAGGCCGTGGATTTTCCCGCCATCATGGAGCGGATGCGCTCCCATGTGGCGAAGAGCCGGGACCAGATCACAGCGGCGCTGGAGAACGCCGCAGACATCGACTACTACGGCGGCGAAGCGCAGTTCACGGGCGAACGCACGCTGGAGGTGAACGGGAAGACGGTGAAGGGAAAGACCGTCTTCATCGCTGCCGGCGCCCGGCCGCTGCTGCCCGCCGTCAAGGGCATCGAGAGCGTCGAGTACCTTACGAACGAGAGCGCCCTGCGGCTGACCGCGCTGCCCGAGAGCATGGTCATCATCGGCGGGGGATACATCGCCGCTGAGTTCGCCCATTTCTTCGAGGCCATGGGCACGAACATTACGATCGTGCAGCGGAACAAGCGGCTCGTGCCCGACGAGGAACCGGAGGTGTCGGAGCTGCTGAAGACGGCGCTTTCCCGGCGCATGCAGGTCCACGTCGATATGGAGGCCATCGAGGTCAAGCAGACCGGCAAGGTCGTTACGGTCACGGCAAAGGAACCGGGCAGCGGCAAACAGCGGGAATTCACGGCGAGCCATCTCCTGGTCGCCGCGGGCAGGAAGCCGAACACCGACAACCTGATGGTCGCGAACACGGGGATCAGAACGAACGAGAAAGGCTATATCGTCGTGGACGAGTACTTCGAGACCTCTGCCAAGGGCATCTGGGCCTTCGGCGACATCATAGGCAAGAAGATGTTCCGCCACACGGCAAACGCAGAGGCCGAGCTGGTCTGGCATAATGCCGTCCATGGCAAGAAGTCCCGCATGAACTATCTCACGGTGCCCCACGCGGTCTTCTCGTGGCCCGAGATCGCCTCCGTGGGCCTTGGCGAGGCCGAGGCGCTCAAATTGATCGGAAAAAACGAGGTCCTGGTGGGAAAGGCGATGTACACCGATGTTGCGCGGGGCGAAGCGATGCGGGAATCGGAGGGTTTCGCCAAGGCCATCGTACACCGGAAGACCGGGAAGGTCCTGGGCTACCACATCATCGGCCCCCACGCATCCATCCTCATTCAGGAGGTCGTGAACGCCATGGCAGCCGACGGCAACCTCTGGTCCGTTGCCAAGGGCATGCACATCCATCCGGCACTGCCGGAACTGGTCCTGAAGGCCTTCGGCAGGCTGCAGCCGGTGGAAGGCGGGCACGATCATCACCATCATCAATAGTCCGGGACAGCAGGTCAGCAAGGGGATGTCATGACGAAGCGAAGGATGTTCCTGTTTGCATCGCATTGCTGCCTGGCACTCATGGCGCTGTTGTTCGCCTGGCCGTCGCCAGCCAGGGGAGCTGATCAGGCGATTCCCGCTGCACCTGCGGAAAGCATCGCGCCTTCTCGGGACGCGGCTGTTCCCGGAGCTGCGACAGAGCCGGCGGTTGCGGCGCCGACACGAGCTCCCGATGCCCTTCCCACGCTGGGAGAGTACCTGGGCGACATCTCCTCCGACATTGCCGGCGGAACGAAGGCCATCTTCACCCGCGAGAACGTGCCGCTGGCGATCGTAGGCGCAGGCGCCACCCTCGTAGCCTTTACCCTCGACCAGAGCGTTCAAAACTATTTTGAGGACCACCACCCCCTCGGCAGCGGCAAGACGGGCAGCCAGATCGGCTATGTATTCGCGCTCGGCGGCGCAGCAGGGCTGTTCCTTGCAGGCGAATTGCTGAACGACAGGAAGCTGGCGGATACCGGCGTCGTTTCTGGCGAGGCGATCGTGGTCGATGTTGTGATCACCGAGGCGCTCAAGTATGCCACGCAACGGAAGCGGCCGAACGGCAGCGATAACCTGTCCTTTCCCTCGGGCCATGCCTCGGTAACGGCGACCTTCGCCGCATCAGTATCGGAAATGTACGACTGGAACCTGGCTGTCGCTGTACCGCTTTACGCGGTCACGGCCTTCGTGTCCGCATCGAGGATCCAGAGCGGTGAACACTATCTCTCCGATGTGGTTGCCGGCATTGCGCTCGGAACGATCATCGGGAAGAGCTTCGCGGGGTATATGAAGAAGAAGCGGACAGGCCAGAGGACGGGGCTGCAGCTGGTCGGGATTGTGCCGCTGTTCGGGGAGGACTGCCACGGGTTCGTGGCGATGCTGGAGTTCTGAACAATGTGCCGGCCGATCGAAGCACCTCCCGTCTAGGTGTGGTCCGTGATCTCGATGGTGCGGATATCGCCTGGCCGCATAGCTCCCACCATCCGTTCCAGGTACTCCAAAAAGTGATCATCCAGCTGGTCCGGCGAGTGTATTCCGACAAGGATGCATTTCACGTCTGAGAACCGGCTGGTCAAGAGCCGCTCGAAAATATGCTTGATATCGCTCGTGGCTGTCTGGCGCAGGTGCGTCAGCACACCCCGGATCTCGGTGGCGCTGAACCGCTCGACGATATCGTGCTGCCTGAGCCTGATGCAGGGGTACAGCGTATCGAGGGCCGAGGCCGGGCCCCGGAGGGTGAAGAGCGTGAAGCCCCGGCCCGAGCCCTGCAAGACCCGCACGGGACCGCCAGGCTGAGGACCCGTTTCGTACTCCAGCTCGTCCAGGAGCCTGGCGTTGATCGTGAAGGCCAGGCTGTCCTCGTTGATACGGAGCCATTTGTCCGAGGTAGGACGCGCTTCAGCACCCTGCTGCGAAGCTGGCCGGGGACCTTGGCCCGCCTGCGGCGTCCGTTTCCCGAGCCTGGCGGAAAGCGCCTTGATCTGGGCGTCCAGATCCGCGATGAGCTTTTCCCGCCGGGAGTTCTCCGGTATGCGCTTATGATGCCGCTGGAGCAGGAGCTTCTGGACTGCGGCGATCTCCGACAGTCGTGTCCGTATGGTGTTGTAGACCGCGAGCACGTTCTCGATCACCGCGGCGGGGATGTCGCTGGCAGAGCTCGCGCTGACGCAGGCCTTCAGCAGGTCCTCTGCGACCGAGTCAAGGTACTGCTGGTTCTTTTCGATGACCCGCTCGAGGTGGGCGGCGTCCTTGATGTCCTTCGGCTTGTTCATGCTGTTCCCGCCGGCTCCCGGCAGCAGATTACCAACATTATAGCAAAGAGCGCCCGCTCCAAGCCCGTTTTTCCACAATTTCATTGACTTTCCCGCCCCCGGCATGGTATAAAGCCCAGCTTCGCAAAGATCCCACTTCGATCCACGAAAAACCCCGTCGCCAGGAACTTCTTCCCCTCCGGCCTGATTTTCGCGGTACACAAAAGGACAAGACCCATGCTGAAACGAACAGACCTCCGCAACATCGCCATCATCGCCCNNCGCCAGAGCGGCACCTTCCGCGACAACGAGCGCGTACAGGAGCGGGTCATGGACAACATCGACCTTGAGCGCGAGCGCGGCATCACGATCATGGCAAAGAACACGTCTCTCCACTACAATGGCGTGAAGATCAATATCGTGGATACGCCCGGCCACGCCGACTTCGGCG
>JAFNGD010000426.1:1443-11080 GCA_017885365.1 Nitrospirota bacterium | reverse complement strand
CTCGATCTGCCGGGAAAGCTCCAGACCCTGCCGTTCCAGGTAGGATATCTTCCCGGAGAGCGGCAATGCCTCGAAGGACGGCGGAAGACCAAGCTCCGGAACGTGCTCCCGGGTAAGCGCGGCGCTCACCGCTTCGGAGGCGTCCTTCTCGAGGGTGATCATTCCTGCGAGCGTGCCGCGTCCCGCAGGCACCGTGAAGAGCTTGAACTTCCCGTCCGTCAATTTCCCGATCGTGCTGCGAATATGCTCGACGGCCGTCTGGTCCTTGATCGTGAGCATGATGACGTCGAGGTTGGGCGGAGTATGCGGCTGTTTGAACAGGGAGTCAAGGGTGCCCAGAAACGAGGCGAACCGGACGCATTCCTCGATCTCGCTCTCCATGCTCCGTTTACGCTCGGCAAGCGTCCGGGCCGTTCTGAGATGCTTATCGACCGTGACAAGGATCGTATCGAGAATGACCTGCGGCTCGATATAGCTCGTCCGTACCGGGACGTTCGGAAGGCCGGCGAGCAGATCATCGACCCTGCGACGGAGGTCCTCCAGGAACAGCCGTTCGAAGAGGGAGCGTTCCCGCTCATCGTGCAGGAACGGCCGGATCTTTTCCTCGACCGCATCCTCACCGGCAAGCTCGCTCTGCTCGGGATCGATCTGGATCACCTTCAGCTGCTGGAGCAGAGCAACAACGTCCCGCAGCAGGTCCTTGGGCCCGACGATCTCGACCTTGGACATCCTGGTTATCATCGTCCCCTCCTCCCGGCGAACGACATCTCCTCCACCGGCATCGACCTATCCGGTCCCTGCTTTAATTCTATCAGATACGGGCCTTGCCTGTTGTTTCGGGCTCAGGATAGCAGGGGCAGAACAATCGTCCGCACCGGGAACGATCGTCAGGGAACGTCAGGACCGTCTATGCTTCCCGGTGGACCGTGTCCGGAGCGAAGGCGGGAACACAGACCGCGACGTAGTCTGCGCCGTCAGGCCCCGGTGAGCTGTACCGGACCCACTCGCCCCGGTGCGCGATGACCGCCTGTCCTGCCCGCACCTCGACCACGCCGGTCCTCGACTCCACCTTCAGCATGCCCTCGAGCACCAGCGTATACTGAAGCTTCCTGCAGCTAGCTGCAGGGAGTCTTCGATCCTCAAGGTGTTTCGTCATTCTAATCGCTCGCTAGCCCCGCGGTAACACTGCGGGGACTGCGCTCGCTCCTGGATTCGTCGAACTCCGGGGTCTGGCCCGGCTCGACCCAGCCCGAAGGGCTCTGCATGCGGGCGATGCTGACCGCCGTCGTGCCGGAATTGAAGCTCCCTGCAGCAAGCTGCAGGGAATCTTCGATCCTCAAGGTAGTACTATTTATTCTAATCGCTCGCTGACCCCGCAGCAAGCTACGGGGAATACGCTCGCTCCTGGATTCACCCGGCCGATGTACTCCTCGATGGTCTTCGGCCTGTTTCCGGCGGCCGCGATGAACGTTGGTGCTGTTATGAAGGTCGGCATGCTGTTCCCTCCTTCGGCCGCTGAAGCTCAGGGCCGCCGCATCTTCCTGCCCGCGCGTCCTGCCAGGTACGACAGGAACGCCAGCGCGGCGATCGCCAGGGCCGCTGCTGACGGCCGCACCCCGCCGAGCCAATCGCCGTACCAGATCAGGAACAGGTCCTTCCCGTACACGGCCTCGTATCCCCGGGCGATCAGGAACGGGAGGGCGATGAGAACCATGACCAGCACCGGCCGGAAGCGCCGGATGCCGTAGAACCCCGCAAGGAAGGGCATCTGGACCAGCACGATGAGCAGGCTCAGCAAGTAGGAAAGCACGATGATGACCCGTGGAGCGAGGCCGCCGTACTGCCACACAACGGCACCGATAAGGACAAGCGTGATAACGAGCTCGATGGCCCTTCTCCGCTGCTTCTGCGTCGCCTTGCGCCAGCGTTCCTTTACCATGGCGGTCCCGTTCAGATCTCCTGCACGAGGCACTTCACGATCTCTCCGATATACATCCGGTGGTAATCCTTCTGCGGATACATGCCCTCGATCCGGGGGTCGAGGAAACGCTCGGGGCCGATGTCCTGGTAGTAGATCTTCCTGCATGCCAGCACGAGCCGTGCCTCCAAAAAATAGACGAAGCCGCCTTCCTTCACCGGCGTGAGACCGGCCCCCTTGACCTTGTCGGTGTCCCGGCCGGAGTGGGTACCGCAGTAGGTCAAGGCCTTGCGGTGCTTCTCATCGAAGAAGGAAAGCGTGAACTGCAGCGCTTGCTCGACGAACCCGAAGGTGTGGCGCGTAGGTCGGATGTAGCAGGTGGCCACCTTCCGCTCCCAGAGCACCCCCAGCCCGCCCCAGCTGGCGGTCATGGTGTTGAATCCAGGAGCGAGCGAATTCTCCGCAGCTTTCTGCGGAGTGAGCGAGCGATTAGAATAACCATCTTCCTTGAGGATCGAAGATCCACTGCCGGTTGCAACTGGGATCTTCAACGACTCCTTCGTTCCCGCAGTGATGAGCATCCAGTCCGCTCCAATGAGCTTGAACGGATTGTCCGTCAACAGCTCCGGCCTTGTTTCCCTGAATCCCATGATCCCCGTCCTTTCCGGTCCCGTCACCCGGGAACCGCCTGTACCGCCGGTCCCGGGCATGATTCCCTGACCGTGTGTTCCTTTGGCACCTTGCTTCCCTCTCTGCTGGTATATCATATCATAGTGCGGGGACCAGGTGACTTGTGTTACAATTATCATAGGTTAAATTCCTCTTCACTCCCTCCCGATGGAGCGCCATGCAGTGATAGCACCTCAAAAGAAAATATACGGTTCGGTCCTTGGACTGGGCCTTCTGCTGCTGGTCATTGCCGGCGCCGGCGCCTACCGCGCCATCCGCGCGCTCCTCTCCGTCGTCGGTTCCCACCAGCCCTTCGACCCGGCCATGACCGGCGCGGTGACGGACATGGCCGTTATGGTCACGGTCTGCTTTGCCGCCGCCTGCATCATCGCGCTCACGTCGCTCCTGATCACGCGGCAGGAGTTCGACCGGCGCCGCCGCACCGAGGACCGCCTGGAAGGGGTCATGCAGACGGCCGAGCAGGCCGGTGACCTCATCACCATCCTCGAGACCGGCGGGAAGATCGAATATGTCAACCATGCCGTGGAGGAGGCCACCGGGTTCCTCCAGAAGGACCTCGTCGGCAAGCGGAGCACACCGTGGCTGCCCTGGTACGGTGAGGAGCACCGCCTCCGGGACATGCGGGACGCCGTGCTCGCGGGCAACGCCTTTCGGGCCGTTGTCACCTGCCGGAAACAAGACGGGACCACCTTCTTCCTGCAGGAGCACGTCACACCGCTCCGGGGACGGGACGGAAAGATCACCCGGATGCTCTCGACGGCCCGGGAGATCACCGAGCAGAAGCACCTGGAGGACAAACTCGCCTTTCTGGACCGGCACGACCCGCTCACCGATGCGCCGAACCGCAGGGAGTTCGTCGAACAGCTTGACCGGGCGATCGCAGCCGCGGCACAGTCGAAGCGTTTCCTTTCGGTCCTGATCCTGGACATCGACCGGTTCAAGTACATCAATGACATCTTCGGCTACGAGATGGGCGACCGGGTCCTGCGGCAGGTCGCGGCGCTGCTGCGGTCCACCGCCGGCAGCGAGGACCTTCTGGCGCGGCTCGGCAGCGACGAGTTTGCCGTGGCGCACCTGGGCGACATCTCGCGGCCGGACGCGGCCGGCCTTGCGTCACGGATCAAGGACGCCATTGCCGCGGACATGCTGATCAGCGGCCAGGACATCGTGGTGACCGTGACCATGGGCATCGCCGTGTTCCCGCCTAACGGCTCGGACGCGGAAACGCTGGTCAAGAACGCCGATATGGCCCTCTCGCGCGCGAAGACCCAGGGTCGGAACACCGTCCAGTTCTTCAGCGCCGACATCGGCGGACGCATGTCGGACTTCTACTTCATGGAGAAGCGGCTTTTCAATGCGTTGCGGAACAATGAGTACCTCGTGAACTACCAGCCCTACTGCGACCTGTCCACGAAGAAGATCGCCGGCGCCGAAGCGCTCGTCCGGTGGAAGAGCGGCGACCTCGGCGTCGTCTCGCCGTCGCGGTTCATCCCGACGCTGGAGGACACCGGGCTTATCATCGATGTGGGGGAATGGGTCCTGAGGACGGCATGCGGGCAGATCGGCAGGTGGACGCGGAACGGCATGGGTTTGCCGATCTCGGTGAACCTCTCGCTCATCCAGTTCCGTCACAAGTATCTCGTCGGCATGGTCGCCGACGCGATCAAGGAGCACAACCTGGACCCCCGGCGCCTGACGCTCGAGGTGACGGAGAGCATCTGCATCCACGACATGGACCTGGCGATCGCGACGCTGAAGAAACTGAAAGACACCGGCGTTTCGATCTCCGTGGACGACTTCGGGACGGGATACTCGTCGCTGAACTACATCAAGAAACTACCGGTGGACAATCTCAAGATCGACATGTCCTTCATCCGGGACGTGGCGAAGGACCCCGACGCCGCCTCGATCGTCACGGCGATCACGGGCATGGCGCGGAGCCTGAACCTCAAGACCATCGCGGAGGGTGTTGAGACCGAGGAGCAGAGGAACATCCTGCACCTGCTGCGATGCGATATGGGGCAGGGATTTTACTTCAGCCCGGCTGTGTCGGCGGAGGAGTTCGACAAATTCCTCGTGTCGTGAGTCGGTCCTGATCGGGAATTGAGGACGGGCGCTGAACGGTTGTGGAATCAGGCTGACGGGAGCGGTTGCAGGAGCGCATCATCGCTGATCGTTCCGGCGGGGAGATCGCGGGCCTTTCGGACAGGCGGCAAGAGGACGTTCGTTCCAGCCGGTGACATGCCCTGTTCCGCCTTCGAGGGATGGCGTCCGGCGGGACAACGATCAGGGTCGCCGTGATGTCCGGTCGGATCGTGGTGCCCCGTAAGGACGTTAAACGCCCCACGGGTGCGGCTTATTACCGCGTGATATCGGGCAGATCTCTTTGCGGCCCTCGACGTGCTCTGATCGCACGCCGAAATCGCATCGTTCATCGGCAGGGCCGTTGTCCCGGCTGCCCGCCCTTTAATGCGAAGGCTTGCTGGCTGTTTTGGGCTTGCCCTGATTGGACATCGGGTTCGGGATGTTCCTCGTTTCCTTCGTCTTTGCCGTCTGCCGGTCCTTGATTCCTTTCAGCAGTCCTGCCTGGAGGTCGCGCCGCATAAGGTCCGCCGGGTCTACGAGCTTCCGCATAACCTCTTTGAGCCGCTCGTTCTCAGCGCCGAAAGCCTTGATCTCGGCCTCGGTGAATACCTGTTCCTCTCCCCGCTTCACAAAAGCGCGACCAAACCCCAGGGCATCGAGCAACGGCCCTGCCACGGACTCGAAGATGCGGATGTCCTGCTCAGTCGCCTCGCTCAGGTATTTGCGGCTATTGTCTTTCATCACCGGGCTGGTCACGTTGACCCAGAGCTCGCGGGCCGTCGCGGCGCGCTTCGCCTCACCCATGCAGTGATAGTCCAGCATGGAGTCGCGGGACGGGACGCCGAGGAACCCGCAGATGGCCCGGGCGGTGTTCTGCGGATCCCCGGTCAGCGCCTCATAGCTCACGGACAGGAAACGGCCCGGTTCGATCTCGCACCGGAGCTTGAGGGCCAGCCTCTGGGCGGCGGCCCATTCTCTGGCGATATGGAAGAAGAAACTACAATCATGGTTAATAATTTATATGTAACAAGTTACACAGTTGGGCACTCGCAATAACGACAAAAGTACTAACGAAATCGTATCACATTGAATTGTAGTGATAGATATATGGCACATGTTTTGCATAATTTTGCTAAGAATCTAATTCGGAATGACAAAACGCCGGCTCATATGTCCCCATTGCGGAGCAAGTGTTATCACTGCCTGTCATGAAGCGGTCATGTGGGAACTCTGTCCACGCTGTTACCGGCATGGGTGGGACATTCTGGATCTCATAATGGCTGAGTCGGTGCACGGTCAATCATGCAATGCGATGACCATTCACGTAAACCATCAAATAACGCGTTCTCCAATAGAAGAAATGACCGCTTCTATGGAACAGGTTGCTGATAATACGGAGAGTTTATCTCAAATCATTGAAACTACTGCGGCCGCGGTTTCCGGGCTTGTGCAGTCCGTGGAGAAGGTCCGCAGTAATATTCACGAGGCAGCCAAAATGTCCAAGCAGGCAGTCGGCGAGGCAAAGCAAGGTGGCGAGTCCTTATCGCATTCGTTTAAAGGGATGAAAAATATTTCAGTAACTTCTTAGGAAGCATGGCTATGTTGGTTCAACACTTGGGTAAAAACTCTAAAGAGATCGGTACAATCGTCAAAATGATAGACGACATTGCTGATCAAACAAATTTACTTGCGCTCATTGCAGCAATTGAGGCCGCGCGTGCCGGAGTAGCCGGAAGTGGTTTTACCGTAGTCGCTGACGAAGTAAGGAGGCTCGCTGAGCAAAGCGGCCAGGCCACAAAGCAAATAAGTGATGTCATTACCAGGGTGCAGGAAAAAACAATGGATGTTGTAAAAACCGCCGAGCAAGGGCAAAGGAAGCCAATGACGCAATGGCCATGGCGGACAGAACTGCAGAAGCTTTCAAAATAAATCGAATCTGTGACCAAAACGGAGGGGGGGATATTATGGGCGTCACCAAGACGACCACCGGACAGTGCGCTGCGAATGAAAAAGCGCTCAAGTCTTTTGAAAGCATGAGCGTCTCCAGCCAAGTGGTCATCCGTGGTACCCGGGAACAAGCTCTTGGCGCAAAACAAGTCAGACAACCTGTGGAGAGTATGAATACCTTAACCCAGCAACCAAGGAGGAGCAAATGAAAAGTTTGTACAAGATTCTGTCATTTATCGTTCTGTGTTTTGTGTTGTTCACCCAGGCAGTAAGCGCAAAGGAGACTTACACCTTTGCGGTAGTGCCGCAGATCGCGGCTGTAGACATTCACAAGAACTGGAACCCGTTTCTGGCAGCACTTTCCTCGGAACTCAACGTCACGTTTGAGCTTAAGATATATCCTTCAATCCCTCAATTTGAAGAGGCCCTTTTAAAGGGGGCACCGGATTTTGCTTACATGAACCCTTATCATATGGTCATGGCCCATAAAATGCAATATGAGCCGCTTGTAAGAGACAAGACTGATCTTTTAGGCATTCTCGTTGTGGCCAAAAGCAGCGGTCTCAAGTCTGTAAAGGATCTCGATGGCAAACTCATCGCTTTCCCCTCTCCGAATGCATTTGCCGCCTCTCTGTATATGAGGGCGTTGCTCACGGAGAAAGAAAAAATTCATTTCACCGCGAAATACGTTAAAACACACCAGAATGTTTATCGGAGCGTTGCGCTGGCCGTGGTTGCGGGCGGCGGTGGCGTGCAAAAGACACTGGAGGATGAGGAGCCGGGTATTCAGGATAAGCTGACGGTACTCTATAAAACCCCGGGTGCCGCATCGCATCCGATCGCTGCTCATTTAAGAGTTCCTGCGCAGTTGCGCAAAAGTGTTGAAAAAGCAATTGTAAAAATTGCCGCCGACCCCAAAAACAAGGAGATGATGAATAAAATAAATATGTCGGAGCCCGTGGGTGCCGATTACCAAAAAGATTACGAACGGCTCTCGCATCTTGGCCTTGATAAATACTTCGAGAGTGTAAAAGAATGATCAAAGGACTGTAAGGAGGTGAATAGGAGCAGAAATAGCATTGGTATTGTTTTATCACATCAGCCTACAGAAGGGAGACGAGCATGCATAGGATCACTATAATTACATCGTTGTTGCTTTTCATGATCTTTGGCGCAACATATAATGCTTCGGCAGTTCCAGCAATCACGGGGACGGCAACCGTCGACTCTCCGCAGCTGCTAAATTGGGGGCAAGATATTGATAATGGGGCCCCTGACCTGACGGAACCGACGGCCAATCGCCTTGCGGACCTGCATGGCTCTTTCACAGACTGTGACATTGTGCTCTCGTCCGCCGGCAACTATCACATGGCCCTCCGCGACCTTTGGTATGATGTCTACTTGCCGAGGTACACGGCGGACCTGGGAATTAAAAACTGGTTTTTTACAACCAGCCCCCCAGTGACACTACAGCAGATCCAGAACAGCAATGTCGTTTTCGGGAATCTGTCCCTCAAATGTGTCCCCCAAGTGGCCGTGGGCCCGTTAAAAGCCATCAACGATTTGAAAGCCGCGGGATTAACGGACGGCGCTGCAATACAAATTTTTCGCAATCGTGGGAATGTATTGCTCGTTAAAAAAGGCAACCCGAAGCATATCCACTCAATCTGGGACCTCGGCCGACGTCATGTCAGGGTTGTCACCCCGAACCCGAACTCTGAAAAAAACACCTTTGATAATTACGTCGGCAGCATCTATAACATCGCTTTAAACGATGATGCAAACGCGCCTGATGGTTGGACCGCTGATCTTCTTTTCAATGTCATTTTCAATGGTACTACAGACGAAGAGGTGGAAAGGGAACTTCACAAAGGACATGCATTGCATGTAAAGAGAGCCGACGGTCGTCGGTATGATGATGACGATGCGGAAGAAACCCACTTTTTACGCATGGAGCGTGGAGAACACAGGGATAGTGAAAATAAATGGCTTATGGGCACTAAAATTCACCATCGTGAAGTACCGTGGTCCATAGCATATGGGCAAGCCGATGTCGGCGTACTGTTCTACCACCTTGCCTTGGACGCTGTCCGGCGATTCCCGGATCTGTTCGAGATCATTCCGCTAGGCGGGACCATCGACAACCCTCAGCCCATGCCTGGGAACCAGGTAGGATCACACTTAGCTGTCCGGATTAAGGGTACGTGGTCTGAAAAACAAATCAACGCTCGGGAAGGTTTGATGAATACCTTTAACGCGCCCGAATTCACTGCGATCCTTCAATACCATGGCCTGCAGCGGTAACCTGAGCAACTTATATATGTTCATGTGTATTTTGTGATAGACCGTCAAGGCAACCTTATATTTTAATTTGGTTGCCTTGACGGTTTTCCCGTTGAGATATTTCCCCATGCTGTACAAAACCTTAATTCTATACGGTAAATAAACCGATAAATACAAACAAAACAATTATTCATTTGACTTATGAAAATACATAGAACTCTGGGAATTATTCTTGCGCTACTTTCTGCTGCACGAAATTGATGTTCGCCAGGCTCTTACAGCACCAGGTCTTTGCACCCTTCGCCTCCGCGCAGACGTCGTACACCGCACCATGCAACGCCGCCAGGCTTCGCTGCCGGCAACGGCTGGCCACGTCCGCCCGGTCCAGGGCCACCCCGTCCCAGGGCACGGGGTTCAGCTCCACCAGGCGGCACACGTCCTCGACAAGCTGGCCAAAATTATCGTCAGCGGCCAGGTCGCCGTACACCCCCATCAGCGGCATGATCCGCTGGAGGATGTGCGGCGGATGGGGCGCCGCGATCTCGGGCAGCTGGTTCAGCATCAGCGAGAGCAGGTTCGATCCCGAGCGCCTGGTTCCGATCATGAAGATGGGTATCAGGGGAGAACCTCCTTAGTATGAGTTGTTCGTGATGTTCTGTCCTTGTTCCCGCAGCAAATCAGGCTGTTTCAGTACAGGAGAAGTCCCGCGATCCC
>JAFNGD010000426.1:0-1423 GCA_017885365.1 Nitrospirota bacterium | reverse complement strand
CGCTTGATGCGGTCCAGGAACCGGGTAGCGAGCAGCATCACCAGGGCAGGAGGGGTGAAGATGCCGACGGTGGCCGCCGTCGCACCGGCCAGGCCTGCCACCTTGTATCCGATGAAGGCGGCACTGATGAGGATAGGGCCCGGCGTTACCTGGCCGAGGGCGATGGCGTCGATGAACTCCTGCCGCGTTACCCAGCCGTAGTTTTCGACCACGATCCGCTCGATCAACGGGATGAAGACGTATCCTCCTCCGAAGAGGAGCACGCTCATGCCGCCGAATGTCACGATCAGCTTGACGATCAATGGCGCACTGATGCCCAGGAGCGGAGCAGCGGACAGCGGGGACGCTCCAACGGCGTGCAGACGACGCATGGTCCCCTCGTCCCGCTTATGGTGATCGCTCTTCCGGACAGGCCGGTCATCATCCGCGGCCTTCGCCCCGGGTGTTCGGTGGAACAGCAACCACCCTGCAAGCCCGCTCATGCCGATGATCCCGAGCGTGACCGTGAATCCGCCGACGCCGAGCAGGAGGCCCGCCGCCGCGAGTGCGATCAGGGCCTCGGGGACGCCCGTGATCGCCTTGGTCCCCATATTCCACGCCGCCGCCAGGATGATGGCTGCCACGGCGGGAAGGAAACCGAGGAACAATCTGCCCATTGCCGGTATCTGGCCGAAACGGAAATAGAAGAAGCTCAGGCTGACGAGAAGGAGGAACGAGGGAAGGATCACGCCGATGGCGCTTACCAGGGCGCCCCTGCTGCCGCGCACCCGGTAGCCCACATAGGCCGACACGTTCACGGCGATCGGTCCGGGCAGGATCGTCGCCAGCGAGATCCCGTCCAGCATATCCCCGGCCTTAAGCAGCTTTCTCCGCTCCACGGCGTAATTCTGCACGACCGATATGAGTGCCGTGAAACCGCCGAAGGTGGTGCTCCCGATCTTGAGGAACGTGAGGAACAGCTCGCCCAGCGACACCGGGCCGGCTGCGTTCGTTCCTGCCGCTTCTGCGGAAACTTCGTCCCGGGACTCGGCCCCTCCCTTGCCGGGGGCCTGCGTCAATGTTTCGCTGTCTGCACGGCGCCCGTGCGCGGCGTCCGCTGCTTCTTCCGCTTCTCCACGAAGGCCAGGAACCCCTTCCGGACCAGGACCTCCATGATCTGCCGTGCGCTTTCCTCGGCCGTCGCGGCAACGGTATCGATGCAGACCTCCGGCGCGCAGGGCGGTTCATAGGCGTCGTCGACACCGGTGAAACCCTTGATCTGGCCGCGCTTTGCCTGAGTGTACATTCCCTTCACGTCCCGCACTTCACAGACATCGATGGGTGTGTCCACGAACACCTCTACGAACCGTTCCCCGCCCACCATGGCACGGACCTGGTCCCGGGCGGAAGCAAAAGGACTGATGAGCGCGCAGATCGCCACGCC
>JAFNGD010000425.1 GCA_017885365.1 Nitrospirota bacterium | reverse complement strand
CCGCAGGAGCACAACTCCGGTTCGGCTATGCCCGTGGTCACCGGACGGAACCGCGTTTCAGCGTCGAATTCCCGGTATTGTTCCCGCAACCTCAGACCGGTGCCGGGCAGGACGCCGATCCCGCGCCAGTAGGAGTCGGAGGGTTCGAATATCTCGTTCAAGATCTCGACAGCCCGGGGGTTCCCGCCAGCCATAACGACCGTGCGGTAGGCGTTCTCCACCTTCGCCTCACCCCGGGCGATCTGCCGGACGATCATGAGAATGCCTTCAATGATCTCTCCTGCCTCGAACCCGGTTACGACAGCCGGCTTTTTGTACTTCTTCGCAACAAAGTCGTAGGGTGTTAGGCCGATGATAGTGCTCACATGGCCGGGCAGGATGAATCCGTCCACCCTGACATCGGGAGAATCAAGAAGCGCCTTGAGGGCGAGCGGCACGGTCTTGTGGGACGAAAAGATGGTGAAGTTCTTCACCTTTTGGCGATACGCGGCAAGGACCGTTCCGGCGATGAGCGGGGACGTCGTTTCGAAACCTGTGGCGAAGAACACGACCTGCTTTGAGCCATCCTCCTGCGCGAGCTTCAGTGCGTCCATCGGCGAGTACAGGACCCGCACGTCGGCGCCTTCAGACCGCGCTTCCGTGAGCGACTGTCTGCCGCCTGGCACCCGCATCATGTCACCGAAGGTCACCAGGACTGTTCCCGGCTGCTTCGCGATCGAGATTGCTGCGTCGACGTCCCGAATGGATGTTACGCAGACCGGGCACCCGGGGCCGCTCAGGAGCGTGATCGTGTCCGGAATGATCGACCGTATGCCGTGGCGGAATATCTCGACCGTATGGGTCCCGCAGACCTCCATGAGCTTGAGCGGCCTTCCGACCGTTCCTGTCAGATGATGGAGTTCGTCGATCATCTGTTTCATGATCTTGTTCCCTTCTTTAATCGCTCACGGACAAGGTATGCCTGCCCGAGCGAGATGCAGGCGTCGTTCGGCGGCATCTGCACATTCGTGTGGACATGCAGATCGTCGGCTGCCAGCAGTGCCATCGTCCTGGTGAGCAGGTAGCGGTTCTGGAAGGTGCCTCCGCTCAATGCCACGTCCCGAATGCCGGTCCGTTTATGGAGCGTTCTCACCATTGTCGTGATGACCGATGCAACCGTGTTATGGAACCGTGTGGCAATGGTATTGATCGGCTCTTTTCGCGTCAGATCGGTTATCACTCCAAGGATGGCCTCGGAAAAATCAACGATAGTATACTCATTCTTCTCCGTGAAGACAACCGGATACTCACCGTCGATGCCTTCCTCCGTCAGCGCTTCGAGGGCCATTGCCGCCTCGCCCTCGAAGGTATTCCGGTCGCAGACACCGATCATGGCTGACACTGCGTCAAAGAGCCTTCCCGCGCCCGATGCCAGCGGTGACAGTTCCCGGATCGCCGCGATCTTCATGACCTGCTCAACGGCCTGCCGGCCATACCGCTGCGGGAAACCGATTGCTTCAAGCTGTTCCGCTGCCTCGCCACCTGCTGCCGAATTTATATAACTGACAGCCATCCTCCAGGGCTCCCGGATCGCCGCTTCCCCGCCGGGAAGCGGTATATAGTTTATCTGACCGGCCCGCTCAAAACCGTCGACATCGGCGATAAGAAACTCTCCTCCCCAAAGATTGCCGTCTGTGCCGTATCCGGTCCCGTCGAACGCAACACCGATGACTTTTTCCGTAAGTCCGTGTTCCGCCATGACAGACCCGATATGAGCATAGTGGTGCTGGATCGCGAAGTGCGGGAGGTCCCTCTGTATCCCCTGTTCCTTTGCCCACCGTGTCGACAGGTACCCGGGGTGTAGGTCATGAACAATGGCGGTCGGATCCACGCGGTAGACCTGCTTAAGATTGGCAAGACTTTCTTCAAAGAACTTCAGGGTCTCATAGTTCTCCATGTCCCCGATATGCTGGCTGGGGATCGCGAACGATCCCTTGGTGAGGGTGAAGGTGTTCTTGACATCGGCGCCGCAGCCCAGGACCTCAGGTCCGCTGTCACGAAGGGCTATCGCCTCAGGGGCATAGCCGCGTGCGCGTCGCAGGAATAGAAGAGACGGATATTCTTTTTCTGCCGGACGTCCGCGATCCCGTTCTCCGATCCCAGCGTTCCGAACTCGCACCACTGAATCATCGACACGCATGAAGATATCCCGGTCATGGAGCAGGAATGCATCCACGAGATCGGAGAGCTTTTCAAGAGCATCATCGTTCCGATGAACGATCGGCTCCTCGGACAGATTGCCGCTCGTCATGACGAGTGTGGTCAAGGCATCCGCTGCCGTACTATGGTCGACGCCCCTTCCCGAGAACAGCAAGGCATGCAGCGGTGTGTACGGGAGCATGCATCCGATATGCTGATTGTGCGGCGCTACAGCATCGGACAGCAGAAAATGAGCAGCTTCGGGACGTTTCTTTTTTAGGAGAACGATCGGTCGCTTCGGTGATTCCAGCACTTCCCGTTCCATCCGTGTCACTTCACAGATCCCCTCGATGGCCTCGATGGACGCGGCCATGACCGCGAACGGCTTGTTGCTTCGCCGCTTCCGTTCGCGCAGGATCGTGACCGCTTCATGGTTCGTGGCATCGCAGGCAATATGAAAACCGCCTAAACCTTTGATCGCAAGGATCTTTCCATCCTTGAGCGCCTGAATGCATTGTTCAAGCGCCTGTTGGCCCTTCACTCCGCACCCCGAACTCCGTACTCGAAACTCGATGTCCGGTCCGCACTGCGGACAGGCAATTGGCTGGGCGTGGAACCTCCGGTCTGCCGGATCATCGTATTCCTTCGCACACGCCGGACACATCGGAAAGACCGCCATGGTCGTGTTCGGCCGGTCGTAGGGCAGCGTGTAGAGGATGGTGAAGCGCGGGCCGCAGTTGGTGC
>JAFNGD010000424.1 GCA_017885365.1 Nitrospirota bacterium | reverse complement strand
CATAGTTATCGAACTTGTTATTTTTTGGAAGGATCTCTTCAAGCAACTTCCGAAGGCTGGGAATATCCCATTGCCGGTTTCCGAGGTCATAGATAAGATTGCCCACCGTTTCCTTCGGCGTTACCTTGAAAGATTCATAAAAACTACGGCTGGCCAGGAGGACCCTCAGGTCCGCATCCAGAACCACAAGGGGTTCACGCGCCGTCTCGATAATATCTTCAAACATAGCAGCATCTCCGATCGATGTCGAACTGGCCTGCCTCGAGCGAAGTTTACGAAGGAGATCCCGGGTCTATTCCTTCTTTCTTCGCGTCCTCGCGCCTTCGCGGTTCCCGATAACGATCCGCGGAAGTGAGCACCCGGAAAGGAAGATCAACGCCATGATAAAATAGTCGGCTGCATATGCGCGAAATACTGATGCAGCGTTACAGTTCATTTACG
The DNA here is from genome assembly GCA_017885365.1 of Nitrospirota bacterium. Next base: position 2,984 of record JAFNGD010000424.1, on the reverse strand, counting down.
CGCCTTTCCTGACTTCGGTTCTATCACAAGCATCCAGTAGCCCGCCCGAACCCATCCCTTATTGAATTTTTTATGGCTGATCAAGCTATTCGGCGCCAAACCGTCATGCACGATGAAGACTTTATGTACATCGTCATAGCCGATCACCGTGACATAGTGCGGCTGATGATACAGGCTGAACCCGGTATCAAGCAGGCAGATGACCGGTATCCCCTTTCGGATATATGCCTTCAGTTCCCCAAGAGAACCGCTTGAAGACTCGGTTTTAAACCCGGCTTCCCGCGCGTAGTTTTCCATGTCCATCGGCAGCGTGCTACGTAGTTCCGGATGGTATATTTTCTCGGTGATATGCTCCAGGCTTTCCGGACGTCCGCGGAAATCGAGCATGCTCGCAAGCGCAGCGGGGCCGCAAGTGGACTCGCTTTGTTGATAAAAGGGTACGCCTTCTATATAGGCGCCCCGCGATTCCAGGCCGGGTCTGCGCGCGGCAAAGTCCTTGCCCGTGCAGCCCGTGACGAGGATCATCAGCAGCGATGCAGCCGCGAGATAGATCAGGGGCCGCACGAAAGGATCTTCATGACCGCGCGCCCATCGAGCATGGTGTGCCATTTACCTGACCTCAATGCGTCCTTGCAACAGGTAGACGAGGATCACGACGAGAATTGCCACGACGAGAAGACCGACCAGAAGTTCTCCGCCGTCTCCTCCCGCCTGAAGTGCGTCCGTGTGAGTTGCGAACTGATTGATCTGCTCGTCCGATAGCTTGTTCACCCGCGCCATGGTCTCCTCGGGAGAAAGCCCATAGTCCATAAGTTTTTGTTGGACGATCTTCGACTCCAGTGCTGCCTGGATCCTCGCCAGATCGGCCGCCCGGTCCGCAGATGCTGCCGCAGGAGCGGCTGCATTCTGGTGAGGAGCGGACGTCACGAACATGGCCTCGGCCGGCCCGGCGAAGGTCGTGACCGCGAGAAGCGCCACGGCCAGATAGACTATGAGAGGCTTTGCATAGAACGTCCTGAGCATGGTCTTCATGTGACTACCTCCAGTTCATTCTGGACCCCGTTGCTACCTGAATATGACATGGTGCCCCGTTGCCTCGAGGACAACAACCACGATGATCGCCACCACGAGGAGAAATACCAGGGCGTCTACGCCGTCCGCGCCCGCCTGAAGCGAGTCCAGGTTCGCGGCAATCTTGTGGGTCTGATCGTCAGAGAGCCTGTTGATGCGCGCCAAAGCCTCTTCCGGAGAGAGTCCGAAATCAACGAGCCGCTGCTTGACCACGGTGGACTCAAGCGCCTTCTGAATGGCGCCCAGGTCGGCCTGTCGGGCAGGCGATGCCTGGTTAACAGGGATGAACATGGCCCAACCCTGCGCGGGGAGGGTGAGAAGGAACATCGCGATCACCAGGTAGAGAGAAAGCACTTTCGTGAACGGTTTTTTCTGCATGAGGCGCCTCCTTTTCCTATTTTTTTTATTACGAACCTACCACGGCCTTCCAAATGGTCATTCCTGAACTATTTTTCGATTGGTAGATCCTGAACACCGGCGTCTTTTCCATCGGATCAGACTCGTGTCCATGGGCCGTCGAAATATATGTTATCTTGACTTTTACCGGCCAGGAACCATCTTTATTTCGGCTGCCTCGTTCCATAACTTCGATTGGCGATTTCAATATGAATTTTTCGGCTCCAGCCGTGAAGAGCCCGGAATTGTTAATGGCTTTCAGAACTTCTTCATCCGAAGGTGCTGAGCCCGATGATGCTGAAACCGAAGGTGACGATCCCGAAGGAGAAGAAGCTCCGGAGCAGCCAAGCACATTGAATACAAACATGCCCACAAGCAACCACAGTGATAAGACCTTTATTCTGTTTTTCATAGTGCCCTCTCTTTCCTTTTATGTTCCCAAAAACTCATGCGGTGAACTGGTGTTCAAAAACAGGGGGGACGGACAGTAGTTTGAATAGGTGTCTGTCCCCCTGATATCTCGACTGCTTCATCTCCTGCTAAGGCACCGTAATGGTAGTAATATCCGGTGAAGGAGCGCCGGTTAAGGTAACCGCGCCGGCGGTCCCTGCTGCACCGCCGAATACCCTGCCATTCACTGTTGAGCCGCTGTAGATCGTAACAGGCCCGCCGGCCAGGATGTTTCCATTCCATTTGGTTCCCGGTCCGATCGTCACAGCCACATTGGTCACCAACCAGACGTTCCTGGCCTGAGCGCCGTTGATCAGTTTGATCTCGCTGGGACTGGCAATAGTGCCGGAGGAGGTGAAGGAGCTGCCCACCTTGAAGATGAAGACAGCGTTCGCATCACCCTGGGCGTCGAGGGTGCATGTCGCTCCTGTCGCCAAGCCAAGCGCCGCCGCGTTATGATAGACGCCGGCGAAGAGGGTTTTTCCGCCCATTTCATCCGCGGCTACGGCGCCCTGCGTGTCTGCCTTGTTCATGCCCTCGGTCCAGGCGATATTCACGTCGTTCGTGACGGAATTAGCTGTCCCGCCATTATCGTAGACATCGCCGGCATAGTATATTGACCCGTTCACGGTCAACCCGGTGGCGCTTGCGGGTTTGGGGTTGACGGCGCAGTTGGCGGGAATCCCCGTGGCGTCGGTACACGTTGGAGAAGGGAGCCACAATGCTACGTCGCCATTAACCACGTTCACACCGGTTGAGGCCAGCCCGGAGCGCGCTGCAATGGCGAACGAGGCGGCGCTTCTCAGGTTTATGGCTGTAGGCACGGTTGGGGCTGCCGCGGTGGTAAAGCTCCAGGGATTCGGCACAGCACCGCTTACCAATGAGTTGCCCGCCAGATCCGTGGCCCCGGTTGAGATCTGGGCGGTATAGGTGGTGCTGAACGCAAGAGGGCTTAAGGGTGTAAAGGTCATAATGTTGCCCGGCACATCATAGGCGACTGTTCCCGGTACGGGCGTTACGCCGTCCAGCAGCATAAAGTTCGCCGTAATGATCGTCAGCGGGTCCAT
>JAFNGD010000423.1 GCA_017885365.1 Nitrospirota bacterium | reverse complement strand
GAACATATCCTGCCCCAATGTGAAGGCCGGCGGCATTGTGTTCGGAACCAATCTCAAGGCGGCCTTCGAACTGCTCTCGGCGGTCCGCAAGGCCACCAGGCTGCCGGTCATCGCCAAGCTTTCTCCGAACGTGACGGACATCACCGAGTTCGCAAAGGCGGCCCGCGACGCGGGGTGCGATGGGCTGTCGCTCATCAATACCCTCCTGGGCATGTCCATCGATGTTCGGAGCCGGAGGCCGAGGCTGGCGAACTGCACGGGCGGGCTTTCCGGGCCGGCGATCAGGCCGGTAGCGGTGCGCATGGTCTGGCAGGCGGCAAAGGCGGTCAGTATTCCCATCATCGGCATGGGCGGCATCATGACGGCAGAGGACGCCCTGGAGTTCATCCTTGCGGGGGCCTCGGCGATCGCCATCGGCACGGCCAACTTCGTGAATCCCCGCGCGACCGTGGACGTGGCGGAGGGCATCGGGGACTTCCTGCGGCAGCATGGGATCGGCAGCATACGGGAGCTGGTTGGCCAGGTGAGAACGGCTTGAGATTCGTTTCCAGCCTCAAGAGCAAGATCATCCTTTCGGTGTCCGCCATCCTGGCAGTCACCATCGGAACCGGCACGTGGATCAACATCGGTTACCAGCGGGCGCAGATGGAGTCCGCCCTCGAGGACAACGTCCTCATTATCTCCAATACCATCGAGAAGAGCCTGGAGAGCGCCATGCTGGACGGGAAGAGCAAGGAGGTCCAGAATATCCTCCAGGCGGTGGGGACCTATCACAACATCCATGAGCTGAAGATATTTTCTCCCAATGGCGTGATCCTGAAGTCGTCGAAACCATGGCTTATCGGCCGAAAGGTCGATGCCTCCATCCAAAAGTGGTTCCTGGAAGGAATGTTCAAGCGGCCCATCAAGAGGAGGGACGAAGGCGTTTTTTCCGTGCTCTTTCCGATCGAGAACACGGAGAAGTGCATTCACTGCCACGGTTCCGCGGCGAAATTGAACGGCATCCTTGCGGTGGACGTCTCGATGGTCCAGACGCAGGAGAAGGTCGGTGAGCTCAGCAAAACCATGGTCCTCTGGGCCTTCGGTATCACTGCTACGCTGGCGCTCTTTCTCGGGCTCTTTCTGACCCGGTTCGTAACGGACCCCATCCAGGAACCGATCGCGCCCATGGAGCGCGCCGAGCGGGGGCTGGAGGCGCGGGTTCAGGTGAAGAGCTCCGACGACATCGGGAGGCTCGGCGAGGCGTTCAACTCGCTCCTGTCAAAGCTGGAGCGGGCACGGCGCCGGGTGGAGCGTTACCATTACGAGCAGATGAAGCGGGCCGACCGACTGGCATCCATCGGCGAGATGGCGGCCGGCATCGCCCATGAGATCAAGAACCCGCTGGCGGGCATTGCCGGCGTGATCCAGGTGCTGAAGAAGGACCACACGCCCGGTGATCCGAAACGCGCCGTATTGGACGAGGTGCTGTCCCAGGTGGAGCGCATGGACAAGGCGGTCCGGAACCTTCTGACCTTCGCCCGGCCGCCGGAACCCAAGATGACCCTCGTGGATGTCAACGAGCTCATCGGGAAGCTCATCGACTTCCTTTCGCCGCAGTTCGCCAAGCACGGGATCTCCGCCGAGCGGAGGCTCGCAGCCGGCCTGCCGTGGCTGGTGCTGGATCCGGACCTTATGCAGCAGGCCCTTTTGAACATCTCCCTGAACGCCATCAAGGCCATGCCGGAGGGCGGAAAATTCTCGATCGAGACGCGGACCGAGGCGCAGGACGGGGACATTCCCGGAGCGATCATGATCGTCTTCACGGATTCCGGGGAAGGCATTACGCCCGAGAACCTGAGCAGGATATTCAGCCCCTTCTTCACCACGCGCCAGCAGGGCACGGGGCTGGGTCTGTCCATCACGCAACGGATCGTGGAGCAGCACAACGGCGAGCTCAGCGTGATGAGCACGCCGGGCAAGGGAGCGACCTTCACGATCACGCTTCCACTGCCCACGAAGGTCGGGGAAACAAGGAGCGTCTGAACCATGCCGCAGAGGATCCTGGTCATTGACGATGAAAAACTGATCCGCTGGACGCTGGAGCAGTATCTGGCGAGAGAAGGGTACGATGTCGTGACCGCCGATTCAGCGGAAAAGGGCCTTGCGATCATCAACGACGAGGCCCCGGACCTCATCCTGCTGGACAACCGCCTTCCGGAGATGACCGGCCTTGAGCTTCTGGAGACGCTGAACGCTCCGGAACGCGGTCTCATGGTGATCATGATCACGGCCTACGGGCTGGTGGAGACCGCGGTCAAGGCCATGAAGCTGGGCGCGTACGACTACATCAGCAAACCGTTCAACCTTGAGGAGATCACGTTCGTTATCCGGAAAGCGCTGGAGGCGGGATCCCTTCGGAGCCAGGTCAAGCAGCTGCAAGGGAAGGTCGACACCATCATCGGCGAGACCGAGCAGATGACCCGGGTGAAAGGGCTGATCCTCAGGATCGCCAAGAGCGATGCCACGACGGTGCTGATCCAGGGAGAGAGCGGCACGGGGAAAGAACTCGTTGCCAAGGCGATCCATTACGGCAGCGCACGGGCCGACAAGCCGTTCATGGCCATCAATTGCGCGGCGCTGCCGGTCACGCTCCTCGAGACCGAGCTCATGGGCCATGAGAAAGGCGCATTCACCGATGCCAAGACCGCGAAGAAGGGGCTTTTCGAGCTTGCCGACGGCGGCACATTATTCCTCGACGAGATCGGGGACATGGAGCTGAGCATGCAGGCCAAGCTCCTGCGTGTGCTCGAGGAGAAGACCTTTCGCCGGGTGGGGGGGGTCAAGGACATCAAAGTGGACGTCCGGGTGATCTCGGCGACCAACCAGGACCTGTCAACGGCGATGGATGCGGGCAAGTTCCGAAAGGACCTCTATTACCGCTTGCAGGTCGTCCCGATCACCCTTCCACCGCTGCGGGAACGAGGACGGGATGTCCTCTTCCTCGCGAGGCATTTCATGGAGCGTTTCAATCGGGAGTGCCACAAGAGCGTTCAGGGCCTCTCACCGGAGACCGAACAGGCGCTCTTGTCCTACGGGTGGCCCGGAAATGTCCGCGAACTGAAGAACGTTATTGAGCGCGCCATGATCTTTGAAGTCGAGAAGGAGATCCTCCCCGAACATCTTCCCCAGGAACTCGTCGATGCAGAAGCTGCACCGGCCCAGCTGAACGGCGCCGCGATCTCCCTCGACTGTCTCGAGATTCCCGAAACGGGCATCTCGATCGAGGATGTGGAACATGCCCTGGTGAAAAAGGCGCTGGAGATGGCCAACGATAACCAGACCCGTGCCGCGCAGTTGCTGAAGATGCCCCGAGACGCGTTCCGCCGGCGTATGAAACGGTTTGGTCTGATCTGACCGTTGCTGTTGAACCCGGAGTCGAACGGTGTTCCCGGCTGGGCTGCTGCAGCGTCTGGAGTTTGCGGGCTGGCTCAGCGGGTTCCGGTACCGCTGACCTCGAGAAATCGTTCCCGGCCCCTTTGTTCGATCCCGCTCGTCGTTCTTCCCGCCAGAGAAGGTTCTCCGCAGGAAACCCCAGGGGATCTTCGAGTCTTTCCCTTCGTATCGATATCCTGATCCTGATCGCGTGCCGGCACTGCAGAAAGCGGCGGCAATGCGCGCGCTCCTGGCATCAGCTGTCCTACAATGAAATCACCGGATCTGTCACGTCCGGGAAACGTCATCCATGCGTGAGTTGCCATTTCCCCACAGCACCCAAGCCAGGGCACTGCTGGGCTTCGATGTCCGCAACAAGTTCGAGATTTGCAAGTACTGTCACCCCGGAAAGTGAACAACGGAAACCTGCTTTTGTGGTATACTGATTTACGATTATTGCAGAAAAACCTTCTTGATATGATTCGCAACCGACTCCTCATAACGGCCCTGTCCAGCGTCGTGACCGACGCCGCCTTCAGCAATGTTCAGATCTTTGCCCCCCAGGGAACGGTCCTGTTCTTCGTCGGACAGCTTGGGCCCCTGCCGGGAGGAGCGCCATGACGCAGAAAAAAAGCGCTCTCCGCGGCATCATTCAGTCGCTCGGCCTGGTGTTCGGCGATATCGGCACGAGCCCTATCTACACCCTCACCGTCATCTTCCTGCTGATCCCGAAGCCGGTAACGGATGAACACGTGGTCGGCATCCTGTCGCTCATCGTCTGGACACTCATCCTCCTGGTCACGGTCCAGTACGCCTGGCTTGCCATGAGCCTCGGAAAGCGCGGCGAGGGCGGCACCATCGTGCTCCGGGAGATCCTCCTCCCGCTGCTCCGGTCCGGCAGGCAGGCGACCTTTATCACCCTGCTTTCCTTCATCGGCATCTCCCTCATCATCGGCGACGGCGTCATTACTCCCGCCATCAGTATCCTGAGCGCCGTGGAAGGCCTGCTCCTGATCCCGGGGCTCGAGGAGACCAAACAGGCGGTCCTGATCGCCATCGCCGGCCTGATCGCCATCGCCCTCTTCGCGGTCCAGAAAAAGGGGACCGAGAAGGTGGCCGCAGCGTTCGGGCCGATCATGATCGTCTGGTTCGCAGCGCTCACGCTGTCCGGTCTCGGGTCCATTATCCACGCCCCGTACGTCGTCATGGCCGTCAATCCGTACTATGCGGTCAACTTCCTGGTCTCACACGGCATCACCGGGTTCTTCGTCCTGTCCGAGGTCATCCTCTGCGCCACGGGAGGCGAGGCGCTGTATGCCGATATGGGACATTTGGGCAGGGAGCCCATCGTCCGCGCATGGTACTTCGTGTTCTTCGCACTGATCATCAACTACCTGGGGCAGGGCGCTTTCGTCATCGCCAATCCCGATGCCAAGAACGTGCTGTTCGAAATGGTGTTCACTCAGGCCCGGCCGCTCTACATCCCGTTCCTGGTGCTCAGCATCATGGCCACGGTCATCGCGTCCCAGGCAATGATCAGCGGCATGTTCTCCATCGTATACCAGGGCATCGCCACCCGCGTCATGCCCATGTTCCGGATCGACTACACGTCCCGCGAGCGCCAGTCGCAGATCTACATCGGGTCCGTCAACTGGTTCCTGCTGATCGCCGTGCTGTTCATCATGTTCGAGTTCCAGCGGTCGAGCAATCTTGCCGCAGCCTACGGCCTGGCGGTCACCGGTACCATGACGCTGACCGGTTTCATGATGACCTGGATCTTCCTGCGGCGGGGGAAATACTGGCTCGCCGCCGTCTCGGTCTTCGTGACCGTGGTGAACATCGCCTTCCTCGTTTCCAATACCTACAAGATCCCCCACGGCGGGTTCTGGTCGCTCATCATCGCCGCGATCCCGTTCAGCATGATCATGCTGTACACCCGGGGCCAGAAGAAGCTCTACAACGCGCTCCAGCCCTTGCCGATGGATGTGTTCCTGCTGAGCTATAACCAGATCTATCAGGCCGTGAACAAGATCAGCGGCACGGCGTTGTTCTTCGCCAAGGACGCGAAGGAGGTCCCGCCCTATATCGTCCATACCATGTTCAAGAACAATATCCTGTACGAGGACAATATCATCGTCTCGATCCTCCGGCGGGACGATCCCTTCGGCGTGACCGGCTTCTTCAAGGAGGACATCGCCCCCGGGCTCCGGTCGTTCGAGATCCAGATGGGGTACATGGAGATCCCCGACGTGGAGGAGATCCTTCGGGAGGCGGACATCAAAGAGAAGACTATCTTTTACGGGGTCGAGGACATCACGGCCACGAACATCTGCTGGCAGGCGTTCTCGGTCATCAAGAAGCTGACGCCGAACATCGTGCAGTTCTTCAAACTCCCGGCGAACAAGCTGCACGGCGTGGTGACGAGGGTGGAGATGTAGGGCCTAGCAGGTCACGGAAAAAGTCTTTTTGCTGTCTGTGCGAGCGAACCGAAGCAATCTCGGTTCTCAAGAACTCAGCAACTTCGAGATTACCGCGTCGCAAAAAATGCTCCGCGCAATGACAATTCGTGACGCTTCAGTATACTGCTAGAACAGGATGAGGCAGCTCAGGCGGGCGAGGGACCACAAGATGTCGGTGGCAAGCTGCAGGCTGCAGGTGGAATCGAAGAAGAGGCCTGCCCGCGCCGGGAACTCATCGTCGTTGATCCAGAGCGTCACGGTCACCGGGATCCGCGGAAGGGGAGCGAGCCGGACCGCAGCATCGGCGAGCGGCACGTTCTCACCGCCGTACGCCAGCCCTTTTTGCAGAAATCCTTCCCGGTCGTTCCCGTATCTCCGGGCCACCTTCTCCAGCGGCAGGACATGGGACCCCTTGGCGAAGATGTCCCCGCCGCGGAGGTCTTCCAGGGGAACGAGACGTCCTGTCGGGGCGATGTCCTTCGCGAGTGCCAGGTACCAGAGGACCGCCAGTGGGAACAGCTCTCCGTATTCGCCGGGAAGGACGGCGGATATCGGTTCAAGGCACGACACCTTTCGATCCCTCGGCGATACGACGATGTCCCGTCCGAAGGACCGGACGGTATAGAGCTCCGAAACAGCGTCATAGCTCACGGCCGCCGCCCTGCATACCTCATCGGTCTTGAGCGCTCCCAATACTTCCCAGGCCTTCTGCTCTCCCGCATCGGTCGTCGCTGCCATTGGCCCCTCCCCGTCCTGACCGTCGTAATGTCAAAACTTTCACCGC
>JAFNGD010000422.1:6682-9122 GCA_017885365.1 Nitrospirota bacterium | reverse complement strand
TGCTCACGGATCGAGTTGAGGTTCTTGAGCCGCGCCATGATCTGGGCTTCCGTGGCCTCGAGTTCTTTTTCGCCGACCTTCTGGTCTTTCCCCATTGCTGTCTGAAGCGCGGGATCGTTCGCGCGCAGCGCGGCAAGGCTCGCGGCATCCCCCTCGCGGTACTTGTAGAGAAGGGCATAGCTCCTGAAGGTGAGGTTCTGGAGCGCGTACAATTCTTCCACGTTATGGCGGTTCAGGCCCCACCGTGCATCCATCTGCTCGTCTATTTCCCGGACGAGCTTGCTCAGCGCTGCCTCCACCCGATCGAAGTATGAATCTACATAGTTCGCTACCCGGTCGATCAGGGGCTGTGCCTGGCCGAGCGCATCGAGCAGCGTGTCCTGGACCTCGACGTTCCGGATGAGTTCGTTCACTTCCGCCCGCGTCATCCGTATACCAGCACGCCGCTCGTCCGGCATCCCATTGAATATTTCTTTCAGGGTCGTGGCCAGCGCGTTGGGTTTCTTTCGTTCGGTCATGGGCGACTGCGAGATGGCAGAAAGCTGCGACGAGTAGAGCACGACACCGCGCATGGCTTTTTTCATGGCGTCCCATTCAGACCGATATTCAACGGCGGAGGGTACATTCACGTATTGTTTGATGTAGAACGGTTTCCTCACCTCGGCGGTGACGTCCGCCATCATGGCATTCGTATTCTCGCTGAACGGGCCTGCATCCATCTTGCGCGACGCAGAGAACTTTGCGCAGCCACCCAGAAGCGAGAGGATAGACACACAAACCAGTACCGTGCACCATTGCCTCGCCCCGGACCTTCTTACTCCTGTTCCCGTCGTCGTTCTCTGCATGTCCATTTATCCTTTCACGTTGACCAATGGTTCAGATTTATATCGCACTGACTGTTCTCCGGCCTCTTCATCATACAGCATCGTCACGACCGATGACCTTCCCCGCCGCGACGCACCTGCCACGATATCCGAAGACAAAACTGGATACATGATAGCAGAAATGGAGCGGACTGACAATGTACGGCATCCTCTGACCGTGGCGCCATCGACCGCGGCAAGCGGTTCTTTGGGCCCCGCTCACAACCAATCGGTCAGCAGGACCCCGATGCCGACGCGGTTCGTGCGGGNNCGAGCTGCTCGGCGCCCTTGAGGTTGTCGGGACGGAAGTTGCTCCGCACCATCAGCCCCACCACGTATTTCTTCCATTCATAGAACATCCGGATCTCGCCGGGGCCCATGTATCTGTTGATGTCCGGATTATCATCCGTCGCAACGAGCTGCCTTGCTTCTTACGATGAATGCCATCGTCCTTCTCTGTTCTATCGTGCGGTGTGGTAATACCGGTTGAGATCAAAGAGCCCTCCCCGCACTGGCTCCTCCTCCAGGAAACGCTTCTGGAACCAGTCGTAGGCGTCCCAGAACCGTTCGTCGGCCCGATTGATCCCATATTTGGCAAGCCGCGCCATGTCCTTCGGACCCTTGTCGAAATGGGCCAGCAGGTCGAAAAAGTCCGGCAGGTCCTCCTCGCTGACATCAACGAAATAGTTCGGGTACGAGCCGATGAGCGCCGGAATGAAATCGGCTTCGTCCCTGGACGGATCGAGTCGCTTGTCCTCACCGATCAGATAGGCCACATTGTCGTGCCAGCGGTTGATCACGATGGTTCCCGCCACGTCCTTTCCGTCCTTTACGCGGATCCGCAGGTAGGCGAGATTCGCGTTCGTATCGTTGATGACGGAGAAGAACGGCGTCCCGGGCCTGGCCACGGCACGGAACCCCTTCAGGTAATCCTCCCGGGTCCGGTAGGCAGATGGCAGCGGCGGATAGTCGGCGCCTGCCGGCAGGTAGTTCAGCCGGTCGAAGGCGATGTTCGCTGCAGGAAGGATGTGTTGGTTCACGACCTGCTCGACGAACTCGCGCCTAGGGTCATCGGTGGCAAAGGCGATCTTCGCCGGCAGGCTGGACGGGTAATAGTGGATGTCCTTGAGGTCCACCCCTTTGTACCACGACTGCATGATCTCCTGCCGCTTCGCCGGCGGCAGGTAATCGAGGAAGTAGCTCTCGCCCTCGATGCGCAGGCCGTCCATGTAAAGCCGAACGGCCAGTTGGTGGCCCACGTTGCCGTACACATCGAACCCGGCGACGAGCGCGTAATAGATGCGTTCGAGCAATGGGTAGTCAATGACCCACATCGTCTTCGGCAGACTTCCCAGCACGCCCTTGTGCACCGACGCGCTGTCAAAATGGCGATAGACCGTCAGGACCGGCGAGTCCCCGGCGCGGCCGCCCTTCCAGATCGAATCATAACCGAGGCCGTCGTAGTGGTGCGACATGTAATAGTCCTGCCGCACCCGGTAGAACTCCACCTCAGCCTTCCGATGCTCATCGGTCAGGGCGCTGAAGATCCCAACGTCGCTTCCTCGTTCGATCGGCAT
>JAFNGD010000422.1:0-6659 GCA_017885365.1 Nitrospirota bacterium | reverse complement strand
TTCAGGGCGATCTGACCCTTGCAGACCGGTCCATGGATGAACGTCATGATCACATAGTTCGCGTTGTCCAGCAGGAACTGATAGCGTGAGCGCGGGGGGATCTGCTCGAAGGCTGCAAAGGGATTGGCGCTCAGCTTCGGGTCGTACCCCACGAGATGCGGGGCCTGCAGCCATTCGGGCTGGATAAAGAGCTCCTTGAACCGCCGCAATTGGGCGTCATCGAATTCGACCACCATGTGGGTCTTGTGGACGATGGTGGAGTGGATCTTCCGGAAGCGATAGGAGTACCGGTCGACGCCGGGTGCGTCATAGGGCCGTACGGTCGGGATGATGTCGATGGGCTGGCCGGGCGGCGTCTTGGAGCGGACCAGTTCATAAAATTCATTGGTCGAAGTGCCGAACTTGATGTGGGCCAGGAACAGATGTTCGTAGAGGTAGCGTGCCGTCATGGCATGCTTGGCATCGTCCTGGTTCAGGAACGCCTCCCACTTCCCGATCTCCCGGGCGTCATCCGGCTTCGGCGCCTCGAGCTCGGCCTGTTGGGCCGCACGAGGCCCTTTCGCACCCTGGACCAGCCAGCCGGCGATGATCTCGAACTCTTGCTGCTTGAGCGGAGGGAAGCCGTAGGGCATGCCGCGGTTCGGATGCTTTTTCAGGTACCCGCCCACTTCTTTCCGGTCCGTAGCGCAGGTCAATTCATCTGTTTCAGGCCGGTATTCACCCGTGCTTTCCGGGTTCTTCAACTTGTGGGAAAGCAGCTGGATCATGATCGAGTCGTTCAGCCCGTTCGCTGTCGTGCTGTCGGTGACGCTGGAGAAGTCCTTCTTCCGCCACTCCTGCGTGGACTGGGCATCGATGAACAGCCGCGTCGGGTCCATGGACCGCAGACGCGCGCCGTCGTAGACCGCCTTCTTCGTGGCGCCGCGGTCAAGGCCTTCGAACTCGCTCAATTTCAGTTGGCAGGGAGAATTGTAGCAGGAGTGGCAGACCACGCAGCGTTTGTCGAGGATCGGCTTGACCTCGGCCAGGTAATCGATCTGCCGCGAGGGGACCGGGATGGCCACCGGAGGCAGCGCTTTCTCAGCGCACCCGGCAACGAGCACGATCATTGCCAGAACAAGTTCGCGGGGATGTCTCAAGAGTTGCATCTTCTCACCTTAGCGTGCAGGGACCACAGGAACACGACGTATCCGCACGGAGAATACACACCGTACCGGGTGTCTGAGAACGGCGGGAATGCGAGGCCGCTCATCATGATTGAGAACGATTCTATCACACGAGAAGGAGGCTGTCCATGGAGAGATCAAGCCATTCCTGCGATCCGTTCAATAAAAAAGCGGGCACAGCATGATGCCGTGCCCGCCGTTCTCGCTGATCCCGGGATCACTTCGCTGCCGGCGACGTGACCTTGATCGACAGTTTCTGCATGTACTGCACGACCACCTCATCGCCCTTCTTCACTTCGTTCAGCCGCTTCACCTGATCGCCGACAGTGAAGCTCAGGGTCTTGCCCTCCGGAAGCGCGAGCTTTACGATCCGGGTCTTGTAGTCGATCTTATCGACCCTGGCGGTCATGAACCCTATGGTCTCGATGCTCCCCGACGGTTTCTCTCCCAGCTTCGCCCGTTTGATGGACTCTGTTTCCACCATTTTCGGCGCCTCGGTCGCCTTCTGGATATCGATGGCGACACCTTCTGCATAGTCAAAGGTTACCACATCGCCCTTCTTCACCTGGTTGAAGTTCTTCGCTTCGTCGCCGACGATGAACGCTACGAGACCGCCCTTCGGCCCCTTCAGCGTGACCGTGCGGGTCTTGTAGTCGATCGCCTCGACCGTTGCCGAGATGGACGATGCCTCGACCATGACGCCGCCTGGTCTGTCGGACTTCATATCCTCTGCCGCCGTCGCCGGAACGATCAGCATCATCATCAATCCCACACCCATTACTGCTGTCAGCATTGCTCTCATTCTGTTCCTCCTGGTAAAGTATCCGTCTCTCGACGGTCCGAACTTTCTTCGCTATCCCTGCCCTGCCGCTGAGAGGTCCCTCTGGCGCACGACCTTGATCACCCTGTTCGGCAATTTTGGCCGAGGGGAACGACCTCGAGACTGTGGCTCGTGAGCGGAATGGCCGGGACTCGGTCGGGGTCAGGCATCTGCAGCATCAGCATGCCCGGCGGGAGCCCTTCCTGGATCACCTGGCGACCTTGGCCATCGTTTCTCCGAATCCTTCGTACTCGAACCGCTGCGATCTTCCGTCCCTGTCGTGGATCTCGTGGATGCGCAGACCGCAAGCAGCATCAGCATTGCGGCGAATGACAATGCCAGAAAGGAACGGGAGGGTACCCATCCCCTGCAGCACGTTCTCCTTTGCGGACGGCGCAATTACAGTGAGATAAAGGGCAGGCACCTTTCCTTGAATAGTATTGAAGATAACAGATTCCTGTTCTCTTGACAATCCAAAAAGCGTGGGGAATGTTGCCATGACGAACGTACCGCGACCGCGGCACGGGCATGACCTCCTCTGTTCCCCGCTCAATACGACCATGATCGAAACGATATCCTTTTTTGCCGGCCTCGGCTTCAGTGTTCTTGTCTCTATCCGCTCCATCAAACCGGGGAACCATCCGCCTGTCCGGAAGATGCTTTACGCGATCACATCAACGATCGCATCACCGGCATGGTTTGGCTTTGCGGGGTCCTGATCGCCCATTTCCTGAAAGAACCGGGTGTTCTGCCCGTTGCGTGGTGATTAATACCTGTGGTGATTAATACCTTGCATCGACATCCCGAAAATAGTACAATGACCCATATTTATTCGTATGAACATCATTAGTTTGAGGAGGGCGTTATGAAAAAGCTGATGGTAGGGCTCATGGTGATCTTGAGCGTATCGCTCATCACCATCGTCAGTTGTTCGGACAAGAACTCCATCGAGGCCTGTCTTCATGAGACCAGCATGAACCTCGACAAGGGCAACTACGACGCGGTCCTCGCGTCCCCCTGCGCCGACGCCATGCAGAAGGGCGCGGCATACTTCGGGAAGGCGGGCTACAGCGTCACGTCAGTCATCAACAGTTTCATCGATGCCGGCGCCGGTTCTGGTTCGAGCCAGACCGACCTCAATATCTACATGACCGCGCTGGTGAAATCGGTATCCGGCGCAAGCCTGGATAATCTCGACAAGGCCAGGGACTCCTACGCCTCAGTTGCGCTGGGATCGGACAACTTCAAGCCCGCACAGTTCAACATCAGCATCGTCCTGGCCCTGAAGAGCCTCTCCCTGATCAAGACCGTCATTCCGGGGGATCTGGTGAATCCCAACGGCACGCTCAATACGTCATGCGATAAGAACAACAACGGTGTGCCTGATTCTGCTGACGCGACAGCATGCGCACTCATCGCAGCGAGCGCGATCAGCACAGGTTCCACAACGACCTGTAACGGAGCGTTGTACTCGCGTAGCACTCCCACAGACATCACTATTCATACTGAAGAATTAGCAACAATTACATCTCAAATCACCGGAACATACAGTGGTTTGATCATCAACATTGTCGATAGCGGCGGCCCCTCTACCTGCGAACAAACGTCATACAAACGTGTTCTCTACAAAAAAACCGCAACTGAATACTGGGCGTCTACGACGACATCAGAGGTATGCTATGGATCTGACGGCAACCAGTGGCCCTGCCCGATCACCGGCGCGAACCAGGACCTCGTCACCTCCATCGACAACAGCATCAGCGGCTCCCTCAGCGCACTGAACTCCGCCATCACCGCAACAAATACTGACGTACAGCAGGCAATCAATGACATCAAGAGCCAGGCCTGCACATCGCCCTGCGGGGCCGTCTGCCCTGGCGCGTCCTGTCCGCAGTCATGCTCAGCACCCTATACGGGAACCTACTGTTCGTCCGATGATCTTTCGAACTACATCACCACCTATCTCAAGTAAACTCCGGAGGAGGTCATTACCATGCTCGGCTTGATCATAAGAATATCGTACCGTTTGGCTGTTGCGGTCCTTGTCCTGATGCTTCCGGCAGCGGCCTTCGCCCAGAACTTCTCATCACGGGAATATCCCTACCTCTACAAATCCCCCCGGGCCATGGGCATGGGGGGCGCTTACACGGCAATCGGCGGACGGGTGGACTCCCTGTTCTACAACCCTGCGGCGCTGATCAATATTCCCAAGGACAAGGGGTGGGAGGTGAACCTCCTGAACCTGAACGCCACGGCCAGCCAGAACTCGATCGATTTCTCGAAGGACCTGCAGGACGCGCTGGACACGGGGGACCTCAATCATGACGGCTCCTCCAATGACGACCAGACCAAGGCGGTCAACAACGTCATCGCGAAGTATCAAGGGAAGAACCTCCACCTTTCCGTGACCGATTTTACGTCCATCGGCAGGAGCTATGACAAGTATGCCTTCGGCGTCGGCGGTCTGGCCAGCGGAATGCTGAATGCAGTACCGCACCAGGGATTCGGCTCCACCGGCCTCCTGGAGGTGAACGCCAACGCGACCTACGGCGGCATCGCAGGCTTCAGCTACGCGCTGATCGACGGGCTTTACGCCGGTCTGTCCGCGAAGTCCCTCCATCGCGAGGCCATCATACACATTTTCACGGCACAGGAGATCGTCGATAATCAGGACGACCTCGGCGGCTACCTGAAAGACCAGGTCAGAAGGACCGGCAACGCTGTCGGCTTCGACGCGGGCTTGCTCTGGAAGTTCGCCCGGGATTCCTGGTGGCGTCCATCAGTCGGCCTTTCGTGGATGAACATCGGCGACCTGGATTTCAAGGCTGCCGGCGTCCTGCCCGAGACCATCAATGCGGGCCTCGCCATCAATCCGAAGATCCCGTACTTCCGTTCCCTGATCCTCGGCATCGACTACGTGGACATAACCGAGAACTACACCCAGGACAAGGACATGGCGAAACGCATCCGCTACGGCGGCGAGCTGCAGCTCTTCGATATCAATGCGATCGAGGTCGCGATCCGCGCGGGTATGTATCAGAACTCACCCACCTTCGGCCTGGATTTGCGGCTGCTGACCTTCCTTCTCTCCTACACCCGGTACACCGAGGAGATCGGCGCGTACGCCGGGCAGGATAAGGACACCCGCCATCTCGTGACCTTCAACTTCGGCTGGTAGCATTACGGTCTGCATCAACGAAAAGGGCACGCTCATCCGAGCGTGCCCTTTATTCTTTCCACTTATTGCTCTGCGGTCTCCGTTCACTCCCCCAGCAATTTCACCTTCATCTCCAGCGGATGCTTCTGCGGACCGCTCCCGACCCTGGCGGGATGGCCCACGGGTACTACGGCCATGAACTCGCCCTCGGGCTCGCCGAGGAACCGGAGCACTTCGTCCTTGATAAGGTAAAGGATCCCGAGCCAGACCGTCCCGAGGCCAAGCGACGTGGCGGCGAGCAGGATGTTCTGCACCGCCGCTGCCGAGCTCTGGATCTCCATGGTCCGGAAGAAGTCATGGGCCAACTCCTTCTCCACTTTGAACAGGTCAGTGCCGTGCCGGATGAGGTCTCCCGTGTTCGCCACGGCGATCACGACCGGCGCCGAGAGGATGCTCTTGGCGCCCATCCGGAGCAGCGCCGCCGCCGGTTTGGGCAATGACGCCGACTGGGCCGTCACGAGCTGCGCCAGCTCGTTCTTCTTGTCACCCCGGAGCACGATGAACCGCCATGCCTGCTGGTTGTGCGCCGATGGCGCCTGGTTGGCGGCATGGAGCAGGACCTTCACCTGCTCATCGGTCACGTCGTCCTTCGTAAAGGTCCTGACGCTTCTGCGCGCCTGGATCGTCTTGAGCGCTTCATTCCGGGAAAACAGGGCATCATCGGGAACCATGGCAAACCTCCCTGGGGTTGAGCTCCCTTATTTGTTTATGTTGAGGTCACGGAACCAGTTTCTCATCTGCAAGACGGCTGATGATCGCGCGCACGAACGGCTTGATCTGACCCATGAGCGGCCCCTGGTATTTCGTCTCGGACGTTGTCGACCAGACCGGAGTTCCCGACGCAACGCTGTAGACCGTCGTCCGCATGACCGCCACATAATAATCATAGGAAAACTCGTTCAAACCGCTGTCGGTCAATTCCGTGGTGGCAATGGTCGGGTCCCACTCCGCGTCGAAGTTATGAGGCACGGCGTAGAGACGGGACGGGCTGTGCATCTCTGCAGAGACCTTCTTGACGAACTTCGTCACAATGATCGAATCTGCTCCAGCCTCCCTGACCTTGGCTGTAATGATATCCCTGGCCGGTACCGCTTCATCGGGCAGGACAGAGGTGCTCGCCATGGCGTCGATCCCGCGGGCCTTTAACTCCCTTACGAACTCATCCTCGAGCAAGCTCCGCGGCCCCCGGCTCCTCACGACCCCGAGGACGAAGACCTTGTTCAGGGTCCCCTGGTAAGCGGGATCCCGCCACGGATCGATGAGTTTGGTCCCGGCGCAGCCGGCAGTGACTACGGCGCAGAACAGCGCGAGCGTTCCGAACACCCGGGTCCTCTTCATGGATAGCCTCCGTACCCGCTGCAGGGACAGCCTCAGCGATGCACTATTATCAGTATATCTGAAGCCCGGCGGAAAGCAAGGACCTGCCCCGCACGGTTGAAGCTCCCTGCAGCAAGCT
>JAFNGD010000421.1 GCA_017885365.1 Nitrospirota bacterium | reverse complement strand
TGGTGCGGCTCCTCGCCTTTGCCCTGCATGCCGACGATGCGCTCACCTTTGCCAACAAGATCGGGAGCGAGGAGGACGAGCCGGACCTCTGGCTTCGGGACCCTACGGGCGCCATCGACCTCTGGATCGACGTGGGCCAGCCCGACGAGAAGCAGGTGCGCAAGGCCTGCGGCCGGAGCAAACGGGTGTTCATCTACACTTACAGCGGCCACAGCGCCGATGTGTGGTGGGCACAGGTCGGCAAGGGCTTTGAGCGGACCCGGAACCTTACCGTGATCAATCTGCCGGCAGCCGTGTCCCCGGCCCTGGCGACGATGGCACAGCGCTCGATGAAACTGCAATACACCATCCAGGACGGACAGGTCTGGGTGTCTGACGGCAATAAGACCGTGCACGTCGACCTGCAGCCGTTGATGGGGCCCACCTGACCTCCGCCTTCAGGTTTTCGGAACGTCCGACGGCAGTGCCCTTTCCCCCCCTGATGCAGGATAAACCATGAGGACCGTTCTCGTCAGATGCTTCGGCGCCGGCCCCATATCCTGCTTACGCAATAGGGAACGGCGCATTGAAGTTTCCCTGCCGCATGCTGCGGAAAACGCGCTTGCTCCTGCATCCGGCGACGCCGTCGTGCTGACAGGGAGGAACAGGAGAGCAGGACCGGAAAGGTGATGGGGTTGTGCGCGTAGCAGCGGGGAACCCTGTTGAAAATAAAAAAGGCCATGAACGAGATCATCCTGTTCACGACCGAGGTCAGCTGGGAAGAAGGTCAGACAGCGTAGCCCTGGTCAGCGGGGGTGTTCTCGACGATGATCAGGATGAGCAGCAACACGAGCAGGATGAGGAGGAGCACCTCGAGATCGACGGTGCCGTGCCTGCCGCCGGCCTGCAGCATCTCGATGCGCGAGGCGAACTGGTGGACCTGCTCGTCCGACAGAGCGCCCAGCCGCTCGAGGGCCTGTTCCGGTGTCAGCCCATAGTCGGTGAGGCGCTGGGCGAGCTCCCGGGACTCCAGCGTCCGCTGGACCAGGACCAGGTCAGCAGCACGGTCAATGGGCGCTGAAGCCGGAGGTCCTGCGGGCAGGAGCATCGCCTCCGCAGGGAATGCGAAGGCCGACACCGCGATCAGCGCGGCGATCAAATAGCTGCAAAGGGGTCTTGCGTATAACGCGGTGAGCAGATTTTTCATCGGGCGTATCTCCTCTTCGCGGCAGGGCTGGAATACCGCCTCAAGTATATCATAAACCTCAACAGGGGATCGGGCGGCGAAAGGAGAGAGCATCTTTTGCGGGGCAGAAACCACTTGACCCTTTAGTTGCAAATATCGTAATATAGCGGCCATGCTGCGATAATGAAGCCAATCCCGAGGAGGTTGTATCCATGGAAACACTGTTCTTGGTCCTGAGCGTGGCCGCGATCCTGGTCATGCTGTACGCGCTGTACAGTTCCTTTGCCCTGAAGAGCAAGGTCCCGGGCGGAAAGGTCAGGGAGACCTGGAACATCCTGAGCGGGCTCATTGTCCTGTTCACGGTCGGCTACCTCTCGACGCCGTTCTTCCGTCTGCTGCCGCAGGAGGTCAAGGACCTCGTCGTCGGCGTGATCTTCCTGGCCGGCGCGATCTTCATCGTCATTGTCATCAAGCTCTTCTTCAAGATCATCGAGGATCTCGGGCTATGAGCCCTGTCGCAAAGGATAGCGTGGAACAGGTCCGCAAGGTGGTCCGCGAGGTCCTGGCAGGACGGGCGAGCGACGTCTTCATGGCGCGCCTCGACAGCATTCTCGAGGAGTGGTCGGCCGATAAGCTAACCGCGGCCCAGGCCTGCGAAAAGACCAGGAAGGTCGTCATCTTGTTCATGGGGGAAGACCTGGCAAGAGAGATTGGCAACCGATGTGCGCCGATCGTCATGCGGGAGTCCGCCGCGAAGAAATGACCACGGCCCGCTCAGCAGGGCGGCCTGTCCACGATGGAACGATGCAGAACGGCCGGAAGGGTGTACCTTCCGGCCGTTGTTATTTTCTCTCCGGCGATCCTCAGGGATCGACCATTATCCGCGGTCCTTCTTCTTGCACTCCCCGTCATGACCGCCTCCATGTCCGGTACAGAACAACGTTTGTCAAAAGATTTAAGTGGAATCAACGTTGTCGGTCACTTGACCCCCGCCTCAAAGTAGGGTACTCTTTTCTCAGGCAGGAACAGTGTTTTCGCAAACTCCAGCAAGGTCATCCCTCTCTATATATAAGGAGGTTCTTATGAGCGGAGGAAAGAAAGAGAAAGGAATGCATCGGAGGGAATTCCTGAAGGTCGGCCTGGTCGGGACCACCTCAGCCATCCTCGGGGGTGATGTCCTTGCCGAGGCAGCGGTGCACTACGCCGAGAACGCGCCCTTTGTCTTCCCCCAGCCGATCTATCGGACGCTAGGACGGACGGGTCTCAAGATCTCGGTCGTGAGCTTTGGCGCCATGCTGACGCCGGAGCCCGAGGTGCTCAAGATCGCCTTTGACAACGGCGTGAACTACGTCGACACAGCGCGCAAGTACATGGACGGCAGGAACGAGGAGATCGTGGCCAAGGCCCTGAAGGGCAGGCGCGAGAAGGTGTACGTGGCAACCAAGACCCTCCCGG
>JAFNGD010000420.1:6116-6253 GCA_017885365.1 Nitrospirota bacterium | reverse complement strand
ACGGAGAATGCGCTCGCTCCTGGATACAGAAAGGTCTCCTGCGCCAGTCCACGGAGGCGACACGGATGAAAGGTGTTATCTGGTTTCAACGGACGGCAACAGGAAAACCGGCCACTTGAGCCGCTCGGTCTCGTCCA
>JAFNGD010000420.1:0-6026 GCA_017885365.1 Nitrospirota bacterium | reverse complement strand
TCCTTACGCGCTCCAGCTCCTTCCGTTCCTCCCTGCTGTAAAGATGTACCGGAACGACACCGAGCACGAGCACCTTTGAACCCGTTGCCGCGGCCTCGAGAACGATGCTGTCGATGTTCGCCGCCGGACTGCCCGTATTGTCCACGGGCACAAGGATGGTCCCGGGCACAATGGTAACGGGGCAGGACAGCAATGTGGCGATCTCTTTGTAACGAGGCGGAGCCAGAACGAGGTCGGGGCGCTCTGTAGTGACTAGGTCGGTGATCTTGACGAGAGCATTTCCCTCTTCGGCAACGAACCTCACCGACAGACCGCTTGCGCTATCGCTGACGATCTTCATCGCTTCTTCACGCTGGCGCGCGGACTCGGACCGCGCCATCTCTTCAGCACGCGGACCGGCATCGTAGTCCACGAACAGGCTGCTGTCGAATACCTGCAGGACGGTCATATCTCCGCCCGATTTCAGGAGCTTCTGTATGCCATATTTCAAGGCCCTCTTGGCGTGCAATGTGCCGTCATAAGCAACAAGGATATTCATATTGCCACTCCCTTCATGAGCTCTTATCTCATTCTTATGAATCTATACATAGCACGTACCGTGCCATGCTTTATATCATGCAAATACAGATACTTGGAAGTTCATCCGCAGTACTTTGACTGCGATCTAGATGCAAGAAAACACTTCTTTATCAACCTTACTGGCTAGTGCAATGCATAAAATTACGCACCAAATGGTTGCACCAGTAGTCAATCCTATCTATTGAAATATCAAGTAATTACTAAAAGTATAGAGCAATACATGCATTAATGAAATGCACCAATTATTATATAATATAAAAAATGCTTGTATAATCAACGTGATGACACATGGCATAGCCATTGCTTTATAGTCATCAAGTTCATACTAAGGAGGCCAATCATGAAAGAGCTGCTGAAGAAGTTCGAGAACCTGTGGGTATCTGTGGCTTTCGCTGAAGCCGGTGAGCATGAGACGTTTCGGCAGATCCTGGCCGAGGAAGCGCATGATGAAGCCAACAGGGAGATCTGCCCGGCAGTATAGACAAGCCCTGCCGGATCGCAAGGCCAGGAGGTCGTTCAGATATGAACAACAACGTTCTTTTCGATGTTCGCTTTGCCGTGATGTGCAGCATGCTGTTCATGACGGTCGTGGCCGTGACCGCGGAAGAGCCGGCCGCCGTACCCGGCATATTCCAAAAGATGTGGCTCAGGTTTCAGCTGTTCCGGGAAATGAGAAAGATGCGGTCGTCGGCCTCAACAGAGAAGTTCTGGGAGATCGACATGACGAAGTTCGAGCCGTAAAGGCTAAGCACTTCCCTACGCCAGCCGGGACACTTCGAAGAGGACGTAAACGAGCAGGCCGAAGGGGCCGAAGCTCACGACATTTGATGCCGCGCTCCTGACGAACGACCGGTATAGGTCGACCCTTCCGATCATCGCCGGCACCATGAGCGAGCCCATGAGCAGCTGCATGATGAGAAACCATCCTGATTGCTGCAGTACGTGTTCCAGTTCCATTGCCCTTCTCCCTTGATCGTTATTCTCTTCTTTATTATTCCTATCCCGCACAAACCTAAACCAAAGGCGTCTCTCGCAGAGGCGCAGAGGTAAATCAACATCTTTATGCCTTGATCTTCATTTAGTACATCTTTATGCCTTTCTCTGCGAGCTCTGCGTCTCTGCGAGACCTATTCCGGCTTTTTGTCTTGTTCATACCGCACAGCCTCCCCCTGCGGCGGGGATGCTTTTTGCGTAGGCGACCGCCCTTACATCGTCTTCGTTGAGATCGCCGCCACGTTCATCTTCGCGGCCTCGCCGGCCAGCTCAGACCCGGCAAGGGCCTTCTGGTACTTGCTGATGATGGTCTTGAATTTCGGCGGGCAGAGCAGCACGTCGGCCTTCTCGGCCTTCGCGAAGCTGATCATTTCCTGCTCCGGATTTCCCTCGGTGCTGTAGAGGCTCGCCTTCACGCCCGTGCCCTTCTCGCGGATGATCGTCTTTGCCTCTTCGACGAAGCGGGCCGCTTCCGCCTTGGCCGCCTCGCGGGCGTTCACCGTGGCATCGTAGTCCGCGAACAGCGGGCTGTTGAACACATGGAGCGCCACCACCTCGCCGCCCTTGGTGCGCGCCTTCTCGATCCCGTAAGCCAGAGCTTCCTTCGCCTGCAGCGTCCCGTCATAAGCAACCATGATCTTCATTTGTGTATCCTCCTTGAGATTTTTTATGAGTTCTTTGCTTGCTCTTTGCCTTGTATATAGCAGGACGCGTGCCAAAATAATAAAAGCGTATAATCAGCGAGTTGCGTATTTTGCGCAGTTTTTTTACTGCAGGACGACGTGCAAAGTAATACTGCGGAAGGGACAGAAGGGGGATAAGGAAGGGTGAAANNAGGTTCTGACGGTGGATGTGGAGCAGGCGCGCGGCCTCTGAGATGTTGCCGCCGGACTCGATGAGCGCGGCCATGATGATGCTCCGCTCGAACTGGTGCTTGGCGTCCTTGAGCGGCATGAGCGGTATGGTCCGGGACTCTTCGCCCAGCTTCCGCTCTTCATATATGTACTTCGGCAGGTCTTCCTTCTGGACCGTCGGGCCCACGGTGAAGGCAATCGCGTACTCCACGGAATTCTCGAGCTCCCGGACGTTCCCGGGGAAATGGT
Organism: Nitrospirota bacterium; assembly: GCA_017885365.1. The sequence continues at coordinate 3,351 of JAFNGD010000420.1, read as the reverse complement.
AGTTCATCAGCGCCTGCATGGCGTCCTTGGTGATTCCCGTAATGTTCTTTTCCGTGACCTTGACCTTGTGCTTGTCGATGAAGTGATTGATAAGCAGCGGGATATCCTCGGTGCGCTTCCTCAGCGGCGGCAGCTCGATGGGGATCACGTTCAGACGATAGTAGAGGTCCTCGCGAAATAGCTTCTCGGCAATGGATTTTTTCAGGTCCCGGTTCGTTGCCGCGATGACCCGGACGTTGACCCGCCGCGGCTGGGTGTCGCCGATGCGCGAGAACTCGCCTTCCTGCAGGATGCGCAGGAGCTTGACCTGCAGCTGAGGCGCAAGCTCGCCGATCTCGTCGAGGAACAGGGTCCCCTTGTCCGCTTCCTCCACCAGGCCCCGCTTGTCGGCCACAGCTCCGGTGAACGCGCCTTTCACATGGCCGAAGAGCTCGGATTCGATGAGGCCCTCGGGAATGGCCCCGCAGTTCACGGTCACGAACTTCTTCCGGGCACGGACGCTGTTGGAATGGATCGCGCGCGCCACCAGCTCCTTGCCGGTCCCGCTCTCTCCGGTGACCATCACGCTGGACTCGCTCGATGCGGCGTGGCGCATGATGCGGAAGACCTCGCGGATCTCCGTGCTGTTGCCGATGATGTTCTGGAAGGAGTACCGCGTCTCGATCTGTGTCCGGAGGACGACGTTCTCCTGCTCGAGCCGCTTCTTCTCCAGGGCGCGGCGCAGCGGCAGCCGCACCTCGTCGGGCGTAAAGGGCTTGGGGATGTAGTCGTAGACGCCCTTCTTGACGGCGTCCACGGCCGACGGGATGGTCCCGAAGGCGGTGATGATGATAAAGATGCTGTCGGACTCGATCTCCCGGACCTTGTCATAGAACTGAAGGCCGTCCATGACCGGCATCTTCAGGTCCGAGATGATGAGGTCGTAGCCGTCTTTCCTGACCATCTCGACGGCGTCTACGCTGTTCGTCGTGGTGGTCACGTCCAGCCCCTCGATCTCGAGAATGGCCCTCACGGCCTCTAACACGCTCGGCTCGTCGTCAACGACCAGCGCCTTGAGCTTATCCATAGATCGGCAACCTCACGGTAAAGGTGGTCCCTTTCCCCACAGTGCTGTCAACGGCGATCTCGCCGCCGTGCTTCTTTATGATACCATAACTGACAGCGAGCCCGAGCCCCGTCCCCTTGGTCGCCGCCTTGGTGGAAAAGAAGGGATCGAAGATCTTGTGCATGTGCTCCTCGGAAATGCCCTTGCCCGAATCGGTGAAAATGACCTCGACGTTCTTGTCAATGAGCCGCGTCACAACCTCGATCGTACCCGGTGGCTCGATCGCGTGGATGGCGTTCAAAAGGATGTTCAGCACCACCTGGCCGAGCTGGGCGGGATCGGCATAGACCTGAGGCAGGTTATCGGCAAGCCTCATGGAAAGCTCGATCCCCCTGAACGCCTCCTGGGCGACCAGCGATTCCGCAATCTCGGTCACCGGCTGGTTGATGTTGATCTTCTCCGGCTTGATGACGCTCTCGCGCCCGAAGTTGAGCAGCTGTCGTACGATGGTACGCGCTCGGTCGGTCTCCCGCACCATGAGCTTGAGCTTTTCGTGCCGGGGGTCCCCCGGCGGGCACTGTTCCAGCATCAGGTTCGAAAAGGTGAGCACCGAGGTGAGGGGGTTGTTGATCTCGTGGGCGATCCCCGCGGCAAGCTTGCCGATGCCCGCCAGCTTCTCCGCCTCGACAAGCTGGGACTGCTTCTCCCGCAGCTTCTTGATGATCTCGTCCAGCGCCGTCATGGCCTGGTCCAGCTTGTCCTCCATCTGGTTGAAGGACTGGGCAAGCGATGCGATCTCGTCGTGGCCCTTGACCTCTATGCTCTCGGAAAAGTCGCCGCGGGCGATCTTCTTGGTAATGCGCTCGAGTTCCTGGATGGGCGTGACGATGCTCTTCGCCAGCTTGACGTTGATGATCGTGCCCAGGACCACGATCACGCCCAGCGTAATGACCAGCAGGATGGAGGAGGCCTTCAGGATGCGGCCGATGTCGCTCCGCTCCGCCCCGGCGTTCTCCTCGACGTAGACCTGGACCTCGCGGGCGATGCCCCGCAGCCGTTCTACCTCAGCACCTTCCTCCCGCTGAAGAGCGTGAAGACGTTCGCCGGAACCCGGCCGCTTGCCCTTCCGGATCGTTCCCAGCGTGGCGATCCGCTGTTCATACTCCTTGATCGAATGCATCATCTGCGATACGTGCTCGTCGCCGATGTTCCGGACAGCCTCGTCCCGGATCTTCGCGATGCCGCCCTTCATGACGGCGAGATACTTTTCGATGTCCTCGAGGCTTCCCGCGTCGCCATAGAGCAGGTAGTTCTTCTCGTACCGGCGCACTTCCAGCAGGTTGTTCGTTATGTCGTCGGCAATCTCAAGATGCGCCAGATGGGTGCTGATCGTGTTCAGATCCTTGTACGCCAGGGCCGCGAACGCGATCGCGAAGAGGAGATACAGCCCGAAGCCGAGAAACAGTTTATCGCGGATTTTCATGTGGCGCTATTATAGCGTAACCGGTGTGGAAAAGAAATAGGGGCCCGGCAACGATGCCGGACCCCCGTTCGTGGACGATCATGCCCAGCAGGGCTCTTTCACCACGTATACACAGCAGTGGCTGTATTTGACCACTTTCGATGCGACGCTGCCGAGCAGGAAGCGCGCGGTGGCGCTCTTGCCCTTGCTTCCGATCACGATGAGGTCGATCTTTTCCTTTTCCGCGAAGGCCACGATCTCCTGCGCAGGTGAATCGCCGGTGACAAGGATCGTGCTGATGTCGGTAACACCGTGCGTCTTCATCTGGTCCTTGGCCTTGGCCAGCAGGTCCTCGCCGCGGCGCTTCAGGCTTTCGAGCAGCCTGTCGCGATCGGACGCGGAGAGCTCGAGGTCCACATCGGCCACCGAGGCGATGACGTTGAGGATAAAGATTTTTGCCTTGTTGGTCTTCGCGAAATGAGCAGCGACGCGGAGGCCTTCCGTGGAATGCTTGGATCCGTCGATCGGCACCAGTACTTTCATGGTTCTCCTAGACCTCCTTCTTCACTTTGGCTTTTTTCATGGTAAGGCCGATCCCGTCGAACATGTAGAAGATGGCAAATCCCCACCACATGGTGTAGGCCACATAGAACACGAGCAGCCCCGTCATGATACCGGCCTTGTCCACGACGTTCTGCGCCTCGACCTTGTAGTAATTATAGGCCGGCTCAACCGCTTTTTTCATGACATCCGAAACGATCTTCGCTTCCTCGATCTTGCCCTGCTTCTTGAGCGCCTTATCGACGCCCTTGAGCATGTTATGCCAGGACTCCATGACCTTCTT
>JAFNGD010000419.1 GCA_017885365.1 Nitrospirota bacterium | reverse complement strand
ATTCCGGGAGGAGGCTCCGGGGCTAAGCTTTTCTCGTCAGCGTGAAGCCGGTTCATCATCTCCGCCCACACCTGAGCCGCACCTGTTATTCCGCTTACGTCCCACATGGGCCGCCCTGAAGAATTCCCGAACCAGACCCCCACGGTGTAGTGACTCGAATAACCGTTACACCAGGGCGTCTTCGGATAATAATTTCCTCGCCAGTTGCCGGTCCGTCACCTCTTTGGTAATGGAGATCAGGTGCTGTTTACTCAGGTCGACCAGCCGCCCATCCTGGTCGAGCCGGCTGTTCTGGCTCTGCAGTATTCGCACGACGGGGGAAAGCGGACGACCTTCATTCACCCCCACCACCCGCCCGATCTCCCCGGTGCTCAGCCGGACAATGGAGGAGACCGGAAAAAAGGAGAAGGTATTAAGGAACGCTTTTCGGGTTTCCATATTATAAGCCCGGTTCTCCCGGTCGGTAAGTATGCTCACCGCTTCGCGCGGCAGATACGCCTGGCGGTGAGGCCGGTCGTGGGTGAGCGCTTCGAAGCAGTCCAAAAGCCCCAGATACCGGGTGAGCTCGGGCAGAAGAACCCTGCCTGCCGGATAACCGCTGCCGTCGATTCTTTCATGGTGATCGAGGGCCATGGACGACGCGATCGTGCAGATATCGCCGGAATCGTTGAGCAGCTCGTTTCCAAGCACCGTATGCCGTTTGATCAGATCGTATTCGCTGCCGGAGAGCCTGGCGCTCTTCCGCGTGACGGCCGGATCGATCATCGACATGCCCGTATCGTGCAGAAGGACGCCTGCCGCGATCGTGATGATCTCTTCGACAGGGTACTTCAGTCTACGGTACAGCATGATGGAAAAGATCGTCACGTTGACCGAGTGTTGCGCAAGATAGTCGTCACCCATGATCGGGTTACCGGCCAGACAACACAATACTTCATGCAGATCCGCGCTGCCGACCATGATCTGGGCAATCCCCTTGGCCGCTTTCCCGCGCTCCGCGGGAGCAAGGTTTTGGTCGGACAGAAGATCGCTTTCATGCCGGCAGAGCTTTTTGTAGAGCAGACGCGCCTGCGGGAGGCGGTCGGGTTGATCGCCGTCAAGCGAACAATAGTCCGACGGCCGCAGTGCCCTCACTTCCGCCCTGAACAGAAAGGGGGAGAGCGGCCCGCCGACCGCTATGGTGTGGGGACCGGGGGGCAGCTCCACACGGTTTTGCGCGCCGGTTCTTTGACCGATGCGCAGATCGTCCACCAGGGTGCCGCAGGTGCTGGTTTCATCGATCAGGAACAGCCGTCCGTTCTCCCGCTCAAAGACCAGATGATCTCTCGAAACATTATAGGGCTTGTAATCCGGCAGCAGAAGATCCTGTCGCGCCGTGCTTTTCGGATCCATGCGTGAAATCCGGCCGATACGGAACGGAAAATAGAGTATGACGAACGGCCGGTTGCCCAGAACATGCCGGGCTGCCTTGGTAATGCCGGAAAGCTCGATAACGTTATTCGGCGTTCCCAAGCAATAGAAATCCGGCTCCCTGCTGAGTTGTTCGTGGAGCATGCTGCTGTCGCTCATGATGCTTTTCTTCGCTCCTTAACGTCTCTTCTTCTGACGGTGATGAAGGCCGACGATTCGAAAGCTTTTATGTGCGCTCTCTAACCCCTTCTGTTAAAAGAAACGGTTGCTGAGAAAGATCGCATCCGCACAGAAAGATGAAGATGCTCAGAGGTACGCTGGTTGAATGTTTAGATATAGTATCCCTTATATTTCAAAATTCGTCAATACCAAGGCAACGGTCCACCGTGGCAAGGTTTTTCCAAATGCGCGAAGCGCGGTGGGAACATGCAAGCGCAGCTTGCAGGCGGTCCGGTCGACCGGAGAGTTTGGCCCTGCTTTTGGATGAAACGATGACTTACGCCGGAGAATGCTTCTTTAGCCACTCGCGCAACGCGGCATCAACGCGCGTTTGCCAGCCGTCGCCGCTTTCGCGGAATCGCTCCACTACTTCTCGCGACAGCCGGATAGTAATGCGCTCCTTGGTCGGCGCTTTCTGACGGCCNNGTTCACGGACCTCGGCGTCCGCATCAATCAAGGGTTTGCGCCTTGCCATATCTATTTGCCTCTCTCGCATTCGCCTTACGGAAGCTGATTACAGGGATGCCTGTCTCAGTCTCGGTGAAGCATAGCACATGCAGCCTTCGATCCAGGTAGCACAGGGCGATGTAACGGGTTTCGCCGTACGCCATGCGCGTGTCGGGGAACACAAGCGCGGTATTGAAATCGACTTCTGCCGCCCGTTCAAACGAGAGCCCGCGCTCGCGAATGTTCTTCTCATTCTTGATCGGGTCGAAGTCAATTTTCATGCATCAAATTGTATGCACAATCAAAAGGCGTGTCAATATTTTTTTGTATGTACGAAAATCTTTGCGCGCAGTACCCGAGGGAGCAAAGGCTGATGCAGAGAGCTCTTTTCATGATCGCCTCCTGCGAAAAACCTGAGAGGTGGTATGGCTTTGATTATTGTAAACGCTCATGACCGGGTTTCGGTCAGTCCCACGCATGAAAATCGTCCNNCTCTCCATCCGATTGGGGGGAGAGGGCAAGGGTGAGGGGGGTATATTTTCACGGTAAAAAGCCGACTGGGGATCAACATGAGAGATACTATCTGTTATCCGGTTGCGTCATCTTGAATTCTTGCCCTGATTTTGATAACGTATTTGCAACTGCGAATTAAATCATTACACTCACAGCACCGCCCTACGGGCTCTCTTCGTCCCCAACCGAAGGCATTATACCATGTAGTGTAATTCAAACCCACTTCTGAGACATAAACTCAGAAACGG
>JAFNGD010000418.1 GCA_017885365.1 Nitrospirota bacterium | reverse complement strand
CTTGACAGGAGCGATATAGTATGTCTCCAAGAAGTCCAGACTTACACCTATTCTTACAACCTTAACAGGAGGGACCATGCGATCGATCATCATTCTCGCCATTTTCGGAACGCTGCTGCTTCTGCCTGTTGTGAGTTCCGCAGAGACCAACGTGGAGTGCGTAACACTGTGTGCTGCGGAAAAAGCATCAAAGGATGCAAACTGCCCGTCAAGTGACGATCCTGATCTGGCGCGCACTCAGTGCCTACAGGAGAGCCAGGAGAGTTACAACAGTTGTATCGCTAGTTGTCCGCAACCCGAGCCTGGAGATACGCCCGCAGCGAACTAATGCAATCGCATTTGGATCCGTTACAGCAGTACCCCCTCACCTTTATCCTAGCCCCGGAGGGGAGAAGGTTGGGCGAGGGGGATTTCATTATATGAGATATGCACTTGCTGTCCACTGGCGCATTATTCGTTCCTACCGGTGTGACTCTAGCCATGGAGACATGGACAAACAAAAGACAATAGGCGGGCTCCTCCGGAAGCTCTTCGATTTCTTGTTTTGGGTCTTGAGTGACTTCAGGCGCAACCAGGGGTTGCTGTTGTCCGGCGCAGTTGCCTAATATACCCTGTTGTCGATCGTTCCTCTGTCGATTCTCGCCCTGCAAGCGCTCCGACTGCGTGCTAAAATATAATGGTAAATGTGTCGCCCGGTTCCGCGATATCCGTGCAGAACCATCCTGACGGCACGAGGAGGCTTGCTATGAAGATCGCATGCAGAGGATCGATCGTTGCAGCAGGTGGTATCGCCGTTTTCGTCCTGCTGGTCATGCTTGCGGGCCCGGCAGTTGCCGGCCCTGACGAGGACCTGATCGCCCGCGCAAAGGCGGTCTTCGGGCCGCTGCCTGCATCGATGCCTTCGACGGACAATCCGATCACGCCGGAGAAGGTGCGGCTGGGGAACATGCTCTTTTTCGAATCCCGCATTTCCGTCGACGGGACGGTCAGCTGCGCCAAGTGCCATCCCCCGGGGCTCTATGCCGCCGACGGGCTCCGGAAGGCGATCGGTAACCACTGCAAGGAAAATCCGCGCAATTCGCCGACGATCCTGAACGCGGCCGACCAGATCTCGGCGCACTGGATCGGGAATCGGACAAGCGTGGAGGACCAGGCACGACAGGCACTGACCGGGCCGCCGGCCTTCGGCATGCCGAACAACGAGTCGGTCGAGAAGGTCCTGAAGGGGATGAAGGAGTATGTTGCCCTGTTCAAGGCGGCCTTTCCCGCTGACAAGGACCCGGTGACGGTGGAGAACTTCGCGAAAGCCGTCGGCGCCTATGAACGGACGCTCATTACGCCGGCACCCTTCGATGATTTCATGCAGGGAAATGCCGGCGCGCTTTCGGAACAGCAGAAGCGGGGGCTCAGGGCCTTCATGGACACGGGCTGCCTGACCTGCCATTTCAGCCCCTACCTCGGCGGCAAGTTGTACCAGAAGTTCGGCGTGTTCGAACCCTATCAGAAGTATACGAAGAGCGTGCAGGTCGATGAAGGGCGGTATGCGGTGACGAAGAACGAGTCCGACCGGTTCGTATTCAAGGTGCCCGTGCTCAGGAACGTGGCCATGACTCCCCCGTACTTTCATGACGGGTCAGTGGACCGGCTTGTGGATGCGATCACGATCATGGCCAAGGTGCAGCTGGCAAGGGACCTCACCACCGGCCAGGCTGATGACATCGCAGCGTTCCTGCACTCCCTGACCGGGAAGCTGCCGGAATCTCTGGCACGGGTGCCTGCCCTTCCGGCAGCAGAGTGACCGGCCTTGCAGCGATCGAGAGGGCGACTTCAGTGATTTACGAGAAAGAGAATTAAGGGTTCTTTGCAGTAAGATGGTACATGACCCGATAAAGCCAAACCTGCCGTGAGACAGGGACGGAAAGCGGCTGATCTTCATGGATGAAGGCCGAGCTACCGAAGGTTGATACTTTCGGGTGCTCGGCCTTTTCATTTTCATGGCAATAATGAAAACAGTAAAGGAGTCATTTATCATATGTTCTGATACCTGCCTCAAATCGTTGGGAGATGATCATTATGCTCAGTGTCAACCTGAGCAACAAGCATGTGGTCATTGCACACAGAGTACAGGTATTAGATGGAGGGTAGACTTGACGATGACCTTCGATAGTGTAATTTCCGGCAACATTGAGAATAGTCGTGTTCACACTTGAGGCGACCTCATTGACACCGGACCCGATCGGTTGTTAAATATAAGTATCATGCCTGCTGTTTGGCGCAGAGGGCAGGCGATATCCGGAGGGAGGAGTAAAGATGCCAAACCGTTCGATCCTCGTTGCTGATGATATCGATAACCAGACCGACTCCGGCAAAAGACGGTCGCAAGCCATAGGTCACACAGCCTCCTTCCTTGCCCAGCGGCTCAAGACCGGGATCGATCTTCTGTATGTGGAAGATATAAAAACCTATCCCGCAGGCAAGCTTGGCTCATTCCGGTTCCCGGCATGGCACTCGAAACATGAGGAACGGCTCAAGGAGGCGGTCGCGCGATTTACCGTCCCGGTCACCTGTTCCCTGAAAAGCGGCTCTCCGGCGGAACAGATCCTGAAGGCCATGCGTTCCCGGTCATCGCCGGAGCTTGTCGTCGTGGGGACACAGGGCCGGAAGGGGATGAAACGCCTGCTCATCGGAAGCGTTGCCGAAGAGGTGGTCCGATACTCCAAGCGACCGGTGCTGGTGATCGGACCGATAGCGCAGGAGCTGTACCGGGACCTCTCCGGTCAGAAGCAGCTGAAGCTGCTCGTGCCGACCGACCTCGGGAAGAACAGCAGGGCGGCCGAGCGATATGCGCTTTCTCTTGCCAAACGCATCGGAGCGAGGGTCACCCTGTTCCACTGTCTGTGGGACAGCATCAATGCCATCATCGTCAACACGGCATACGCCGGCATGGCCGCCTACAATCTCGAAACGGTCATTGACCAGTCCCGGAATGATGCCGTCGAATCCATGAAACGCAAGGTCGCCTTCTTTGAGAAGCACGGCGTGGCGTGCGAATACATGGTCGAAGAGAAGGCGTTGACGTCCCTGTGCGCGGTGTACCAGGAGAGCGAGAACGACTATTCGTTCGTGGTCATGGGCACCCATGGAAGGAATGCATTCCTCAATGCTTTTTTGGGAAGCACCGCGCGGGAAACGGTCCTGCATGCAGCGGTCCCGGTGATCACCGTCCATTCGGGAAGATGAGCCTGTTCAGTTTCTACACAACGGCCCCTCTGGCCCTGTTCCCCTGCGGCGGCCGAAGGGGAAAAGGGAGGCACCTGCCATGGAAGAGACCATTCAGTTCAGGCTCAACGGCAAGTCTGTATCGCTGTCCGCTGACAGCGACCGCAAGCTCTTATGGTTCCTGCGCACCGATCTCGGCCTCACCGGCGCCAAGTATGGGTGCGGCGAGGGCCTGTGCGGCTCCTGCACGGTCCTGGTGAACGACGAGGCGGTGCGGTCCTGCCAGACAACGCTGAAAGAGGTCCGGGGCAAAGAGGTCGTGACGATCGAAGGGCTGGCGCGGAACAACATCCTCCATCCTTTGCAAAAGGCGTTCATGGAGCACGACGCGCTTCAATGCGGCTATTGCACACCGGGCATGGTCCTGCAGGCGTATGCGCTGCTCAAGAAGAACCCCCGTCTGTCGCCGCAGCAGATCATCGAAGGAATGGAAGGCAACCTGTGCCGCTGCGGGTCGCACCCCCGGATCGTGAGGGCCGTGCAGGCCGCTGCAACAGAACAGCGGGGAGGTGTCTGAGATGAACGAGGGATACGTTCCTGAACAGAGCAACGCCGACAATGGTGCCGGCATCGGCATGAATCGCAGAGAGTTCCTGGAACTGACCGCGGGCATCGTTCTGTACTTTACGATCGGAGAACTGCCGGTCCTTGCGCAGGAAGGCGCGCGAAGGCCGGTCATCAACCTGCCTCAGGACTTCAACGCCTTTCTCAGGATCAGTGCCGATGGACGGGTCGCCTGCTACACCGGCAAGATCGAAATGGGCCAGGGCGTCATCACGTCCCTGGCGCAGATGCTTGCTGATGAGCTCGATGTGACCCTCGACGCCGTGGACATGGTGATGGGCGATACCGATCTCTGTCCCTGGGACATGGGGACCTTCGGCTCCATGTCCACGCGCTTCTTCGGACCTGCGCTCAGGGCTGCAGGGGCCGAGGCCAGACTGGTGCTGATGGAGATGGCCGCGGAACAGCTGAAAATACCGGCAGTAGAATTGTCGACCGATCAGGGGATCGTGTTCAGCCAGAAGCACAAGGACCAACGGATCACCTATGGGGAGCTTGCTCAGGGCAGAAGGATCGAACGGCATCTGTCGGGCAAGGTTTCCGTAAAGCAACCGGAGACCTTCAGGATCATGCACAAGCCGGCACTCCGCAGGGACAGCCGGGACAAGGTCATTGGCGCTGCGAAATTCGCCGGCGACATTCAGCTCCCCGGCATGCTCTACGCGAAGATAGTCCGGCCTCCGGTGCACGGAGCAAGGTTGATCGATGTCGACCTGTCCGAAGCCCAGCGCGTGAAAGGCGTCGAGGTCGTTCAGGAAGGCGATCTTGTCGCCCTCCTGCACAAGTACCCTGACAGGGCCGAATTCTCTCTCTCACAGGTCAAGGCGAAATATGATGCGCCGCCGGCAACCGTGGATGATCGAACGATCTTCGACCACCTGCTCAGCGTCGCTCCTCAAGGCACAGTCCTGGCGAAGGACGGCGATCTTCAGAAGGGGGCCGCTGCGGCGAGCGCCGTGATCGAAGAGACCTATCTGAACGACTATGTGGCCCACGCGACGATAGAACCCCATACCGCTGTCGCGCAGGTTCAGGGAGGTAAGGCCGTGATCTGGGCCTCGACCCAGACGCCCTTTGCCGCCAGGGAAGAGGTCGCCAGAGAGCTCGGCATCGATCCGAAGGACGTGCGGGTGATGCCGGTCTTTGTCGGTGGCGGCTTCGGCGGAAAGAGCATGAACCGCCAGATCGTCGAGGCTGCACGCCTGTCGAAGCAGACCGGTCGGCCGGTGCAGGTCGCCTGGTCGCGCGAAGAGGAATTTTTCTACGACTCTTTCCGTCCCGCCGCTATTGTGAAGATCAGGTCGGGCGCTACGGGCAAAGGCCGGATCTGCCTGTGGGACTATCACGTCTACTATGCCGGCGAACGGGGCGCGCAGCACTTCTATGACATCGCGAACCACAGCACGGTAACGCATGGTTCGGGCTGGGTGGGGCCTCCGGGCTCGCATCCTTTCGCAACGGGACCCTGGCGCGCACCGGGGAACAATACGAACACCTTTGCCCGGGAATCCCAGATCGACAGCATGGCCGCCGCGGTAGGGATCGACCCGGTCGCGTTCCGCATGCAGAACCTTACTGACGCCAGGATGCGGCGCGTTCTGCAGACCGCAGCCGAAAAGTTCGGCTGGAAGCCGGCGAAGGCGCCGAGCAACAGGGGCTTCGGCGTTGCCTGCGGTATCGATGCGGGAACCTACGTTGTGACCATGGCGGAGGTTGCTGTCGACCAGGCCACGGGCGGGATCAGGGTGAAGCGGGTGCTCTGCGTGCAGGACATGGGTCTCGTGATCAACCCCGAAGGCGCCGCGATCCAGATGGAAGGCGCGGTCATGATGGGCCTGGGATATGCCCTGAAGGAACGGGTGCGGTTCACCGGCGGGGACATCCTAGACCGCAATTTCGACACTTATGCTCTTCCCCGCTTCTCATGGATGCCGACGATCGAGACCGTGATCATCGAGGACAAGGATGCTGCCCCCCAGGGCGGCGGGGAGCCGGCGATCGTCACGACAGGTGCCGTGATCGCGAACGCGGTGTACGATGCCGTGGGGGTCCGCCTGGTGCGACTGCCTATGGCGCCGGAGAGAATGAGAGAGGCGATGAAAAAGGAGAAATAAGGATGCGGGCCTTCGCTTGTAGCTGATCGGCAGTCTCTGTTCGGACACCACGTCCGCTCGGGGGCTAGACTCCCCATACCCGAAGGGCGAATATTCAACGTAACAAATGCGGGAGACCCTTCACGGAGCCTGCCCTGAGCTAAGAACGAGACCCTTCGCTCCGCTCAGGGTGACAAAGGCGTAGGGATGACACGCGCGAACAGTATTTGAACCGCCTGTTACTTGCTGATCCCTTCGATCGTCAGGGCAGATCGCTCACTCACTAACCAGATCGGCTTCCAGATCGATTAAAAGCTGGACATCCCTGCCCACCATGACGCCATTGTTCGCCATTGGCTGATTCCACATGATCCCAAAGTCTTCACGGTTTATCAGGGCTGATGCGGAAAAGCCCATGCTTAATCCGTCGCCAAAAGGGTCTTGTGCCGGTCCTGAAAAGCCTACCGAGACAGTTATCTGACGTGTTATGCCGTGCATGGTCAAGTTGCCGGTCACTTTTGCCGTGTTGCCGTTCACTGAATGTATCCGCGTCGAGGCGAACGAGATGGCGGGATACTTATTGATGTCAAAAAAATCGGGGCTTTTCAGGTGGTCGTCACGTTTCTGGATCCCCGTAAAAATGCTTGAGGCATCGATGGACAGTTCTATCGATGAACGGTCGATGTTCAGGGGATCAAAGTAAATAGTCCCACCGATCTTGCAGAACTGGCCCCGAACATTTGCAATCATCATGTGGCGGACAGAAAATACTGCTGCTGAGTGATCGGGATCAATGATCCATTTGGCCATTGCATCCCTCCTTGTTCAAGGGGATTGAAGCTCCCTGCAGTAAGCTGCAGGGAATCTTCGATCCTCAAGGAACTATCGTTATTCTAATCGCTCGCTAACCCCGCAGCAAGCTACGGGGAATGCACTCGCTCCTGGATTCATTTGGCAGAAAACACTGAGGGTCCTCGGCCAGGTAATTCGTTATGCCATGAGCACGTGAAAATTCATACGCTATCGCCCTGCAGCCCCTGCATGTCGACCATTTCGTACAGGTACCGCATTTACCGTCATAACGAGATCTGTCTCTCAACGAGGTCAAGACCTCGGAGGTTGACCATATCTCCCTCAGGGAATCTGTTCTGACATTTCCGATAGGAACAGGAAGTCTTCTGCAGGGAACTACTGTTCCGTCGGGCAGGATCGTCAATCCCGAGACGCCTGCCGCGCATCCGCCGGAGGGAAAAGAGCTCGTAGCATCGCCGTCCGCCGGCCTTCTGAACTGTGACGCGACAGGATCGCCCGTGACGATCTTCAGGCTGCCGGTATTCAGTGAAAATATTCTGCTGTACAGATCCGCCAGGGCCTCTTTCGTAAGCATTTTATCCAATAATTTTCTCCCGCTTCCCGACGGTACCAGCCTTGAAAACCCCAATCTCTGAACGCCGATCGAAGAAGCGAGGGCTATTACGTCCAAGAAATACGACGCATTTATATCGGAAAGCGTTGTATTCAAGGTCACTTCTATGCCAGCGTCAAGGAGGCACTGTATCCCGGAAAGGGAACGCTTCAGGCTTCCCATGCCCCTTATTGCGTCATGGATATCTTCCGGTCCCTCAATGCTTACCTGGACCCCTTTCACGCCCACTTGAGCAAGCAGTTCAGCCGTATCCTTGCGGATGAGCGTCCCGTTGGAAAGGAGATAGGCATCGATTCTTTTATTGGCGAGCTCTTCCAGTACCTGAAAAATATCCTGTCTCAGGAATGGTTCACCGCCGGTGATAGTGAAACTGGAGGAAAAAGCAACATCATAGGCCGATGTCCATTCTCCGAGCATATCGGCAACTTCACCTATGACACTTCGTATCTCGGACAAAGACAGCTCATCCGAGCTCTNNATTGCCCTGCAGTATTGAAAGAACAGGCAGATATGAGGATCGTACCGATAGCACCGGTAGGTATCATGCATATCTGCCTTTTTTCGCTGCCGGACCGGCAACTTTAGCTCTTTCAGCCCTTTCACTTGTGACATGTCATCCCAGGATGGTCTTTTGTAGACTTTTTGAGACTATCCCAGAAAGCAGCCTCTTTCGCGAGGGTTTTTGCTGACAATGTCTTCTTCATCCTTTTTTCACCTCCTTTCCGTTTCTACGATCGCCCATACAGATACATACTGTTAATAGTATGGCTGATTTTTGCCGTTTGTCAAATACCCGGAGGTTCCGGTCAGCCGTCTTGTCGTGACCGTGCCTTATGCTACATCATCAGGGAGAGATCTCAGGGAATAGAGGATCTGCAGGATACTGAGAACGGTAAGGATTCCGAGGACCGCGATCCCGGACAGGGTGAACGCGAGGAACCCTGTTGCCAAGGTAAGAACAGCCAGCCCATAGTGCGGCAGAACAAAACGGAGCGCCGCATCAGGCGGCTTGCCAGGGTAGGAGGAGAGGAAGATCGTATTCAGCGAGAGCATGCTGACTCCTGCAGAGGCGCTGAGCATGAAGGCCTCCTGGGAAGGCATCATCGCATGAGGCGCCAGCGCGATCACGCGCTTGATCCCGACGGCAAGGGAAGCGATGCCCATGGTCAGCGGCAAGTGAGAATAAAGCCATTGCTGATATGCCCTGACGTGATTCGGCGAGGTCAACTGCCTCGTTCCCGCTCCCCTGACCCCTTCAAAGTATCCCCACCAAAGCGTAAAAGCGATGACCAGTCCCATGATGCCTGCGGCACCTGCCACGAACGTCAGCCGGTCCGCCCCGATCCCCATGACAACGCTGACCACGGCCTCCCCGATGACGATGATGGTAAAGAGGCCAAAACGCTCGGGAAGATGCATGAGATGGGGAGGGAACTTGACATGGAGCTGTCCGGCAGTGAGAGGAGCAAGAAAATCGATGACGATCGCAACGTACCAGACAAGGAAGCGGTGCGGCATCGGTATGAACGTTGAGACGACCCATAACGTGGCCGCACTCCCGAAGCCCAGCATGTAACGGTTTACGATAGGACGAACATGCGGTATGTGTCTTCCGGCACGAAAGTATTCTGCTACCAGGAGGAAGCGGACCGCTGCATACGACAGGGCGAAACCAATGGAGCCCTGTCCCAGGGCATTGGGCACATACACGATGAGTGAAGCAACCGCCACGATCTGTGCCATCGTGAGGAGTCTATGGCCAATATCATCGGAATCAAAACGGGTCAAGTAAAAGGTCTGGCCGACCCAGGCCCACCAGACAGGAATAAAGAGAACGGTGAAATGCAGCAGTCCTTTCAGGGAGTAGTCTCTCGAGAGGTTTCCGGCCAACTGAGATATGGCCGCAACAAAGACAAGGTCATAGAGGAGCTCCAGCCACGTTGCATGCCTCTCCCGTTCCTCAGCGGCATCGCTCCTGAGCCTCGGCGGTTTGATCAGTCCTTTCCTGAGCATGCCCGTGAAGATCTCCCTGCGGTGTACTGCAGTGTTTCGCCGGTCGTTCCCATCGTTATTCAGCTTTTCGTTCGTTGCCCTTTTCTTCTTCGCTGGGAAGGATCCGGGACGCTCCGGTCATCGTGTTCACCTCGACACGGTATTCGACCTCTTTCCCGTCTCAGATACCCGTAGGATTTTCAGGGATGGAACGAAAGAACGATCTGCCAGATCACATATAATGCTCCGGGAAGCGCAAGGATCGCCGCAAGTCTGCTCCAAAAGATAGCTTTGGAAAATTGAGATTCGATCTTGTCGTCCGCTATTTTTTCTCTTCTGGACAGTTCGGATAATGCGCGCGTGTAGAATTCATGTTCTTCAGTGTATCTGGTCAGGCGGGAATTCAGTTCAGCCGTAGACTTTGTTGAAGAAACAGGATCGTAGTCCATGCATGGTCCTCCTTCTCTTGACATTGAAAAGTTGGGCGCAATGTTCGCCCGGACTGTTTTTCCTGGCTCAGCGTGAACCGGACTATCAGCCAAGGTAAGATACACTCCCTTGGACAGAGGAAAGAACAACAGGAACAGATCCTGCCGTTCGGCATTCCGCCACGCTATCAAAGTATAGCAGAATCGGCGATTCAATTATGTCTTCCTCATACTGATACTGCCTGCATCGACACTACGTACGTATCGGCTTGTTGTGCTTGATGAACGTACCGTTCTGGTATTCCTCGAAGGCGGTCTCCAGCTCTTCTTCCGTGTTCATCACGATCGGACCATGCCAGGCCACGGGCTCGCCGATGGGCTTGCCCGAAATGAGCAGGAAACGCACCGGCACATCACCCGTGGTGACCTTCACCTGGTCGCCGTCGGCATAGAGACAGATGGTCCCGTTCCCGATGGACTGGTCCTTCTGCTGGTCAAAGCGTCCCTTCCCCTCGATGACATAGGCGAACACCGTATGCCCCCGCTTGGTCGCGTGCACGAACTCGGTGCGCTCGGGGACGGAAACATCGAGGTACTCGGGGTCGATGATGATGCCCTTGACCGGACCTTCGTGCTTTCCCACCTTGCCGCAGATGATCTTGACCTTCGCGCCGCTGTCAAGCTTCACCACAGGGACCTGGTCGCTCTTGATGTCGCGGTAGCGGGGATCCATCATCTTGTG
>JAFNGD010000417.1:1959-7603 GCA_017885365.1 Nitrospirota bacterium | reverse complement strand
CAGGATGCCGAGCGAGGCCAGCTTCTTGGACTGGATGATCTGTTCCTCGCGGTGCGACAGTTCCTCGGACATGGAATTGATGGCCGTGATCACCGATCCCAGCTCGTCCCGCGACCGGAATCCATCGATGCGGTTGAAGTTCCCCGCCGACAGGGAATGCGCCATCTTCTCGATCTCCCGGAGCGACCGGACGATCCTCTGCGAGATGAAGTGGCCCAGAAGCAGCGCGGCGATCAGGATCACCCAGAAGGACAGGATCAGGATCCGCTTCGACTCGAGGATGATGCCGTTGACCCGCTCCCGCTCCAGGTGGGTGATGGACGCCGAATATTCCCGCAGGCTCTTCCCTGCTGTTCTGAGCCGGGACTCCAGCTGCGCGTCCTCGGGACTTCCGGCCCGTGCTTCCTGCACGATGTCCGAATACTCCGTCAGGAGCGCCTCGAGCTTTAAAAGATCTGTCTCGCCGATGGCCCGGATGATGTCCTCCCGGACGCCCTGGATGGTGTCCGTGGCGGTCCCGATCTTTTCCTCGATGGCCGGCAGCGCGTTCTTGTCCTTGTAGAGGAAGTAGTTCTTGTCCAGGATCCTCATTTCCAGGAACGAGGCGTTAAGGTCGTCGGCGATCTGGACGAACCGCAGCTTGGTCAGCACGAGGTTCAGGTTCTGGAAGGCGAAGAACCCGATCAGGATGATGAACGCGCCGTTGATGATGTTCGACAGGATGAGCTTTTTTTCGATCTTCATGATGTCCCCTGCTGCGGCACCGGGCAGCGCGGCACCTCGGCCAGTTCCCGCCGCACCGGGAAGTACCACCGGCTGCCATCGACCGCCATGAACAGACCGGCCACGATCAGGCCGGCATCCAGCGTCGTGAAGAGGCTTGGCCCGAAATACCGCACCAGGCCGATCCCAAGGCCGACAAAGGCGACCCCGGTCCGGATGAATGCCAGTCCGGTCCTGCCGCGTGCATACAGGGTGCGGTACGCCGCGGCGATCGTGCGCTGCGCCGCCAGCACGTTCCTCTCCCGCGCCAGATGGGTCCGCTCCCGGCTCGCCGGCTGCGGCATCAGGATCGTGCAATGTCCGCCCAGGAGATCACCGATCCGCGCCAGCATGGTCTTCTTGATCGAGAGGACCGGTGACCTTCCCTCGATGTCATGAAAGTGCTCCAGGGATGCGACCGTTGCCGCGGTCACTTCCACGATGGTCGTGTGGCCCGGAGGCCCCAGCCGCGCTCGCCGGACCCGGAGATAACCCTGCAGGCCGAAGGCACCCATGCCGATCCCTCCGGCGAAGAGAGCGAGCGACAGGGACAGGACGTCCGTTCCCCTGGCGCGTAAAAGTCCATCGGCAAGCGCGATGCATCCCAGTCCCCAGCGCAGCAGCGCCAGGTTCGTCCGCGCCAGTGCCAGGTCGGTACGGTAGCAGGCAAGTCGTGTGCGCCAGAGCGCCATGGTATTGCGCCAGAACGCATACCCGGTGCGTTCCGTCCCGATCAGGAGGCCGGGCTTGGCGTGGAGATAATCCTGGATGTACCACTGAATGTCCTCGGCCAGGGCCACCCAGACCTCGTACCGCCCCGCCGGGACCATCCGGCGCGCCTCATCAAGCACCGCCGGGTCCGCAGGATCGTTCGCAGCGATCACCACGGTCTCCCCGTCGCGGATGATCGGGAACCAGCGGCTGTAAGTCAGTTTTTCATTGTCCAGGCCCGCGAGCAGTTCCGGCGCGATCGGCATCTTCTCATCGTATTCCACGAAGGGGCAATGGTAATGGACCGTGAGCGCCTGGAGCAGCGCGATCTTCGGGACAGCGAACTCCCGGGCAAGCACGGTCTCGAGGTCCACGCCCCGTGCCGCTGCCGCTTCCTCGGCCGCCTTGAGCCGCTCTTCGGAAAGGAGGCCCTTCCCGGAGAGCGAGCGGAACCGCTGTGTTGTCGTATCAAAGGTCATCATGGCTGAACACCGCTGTTGCCCATGTCCGGCTGGGCCTGCCGTAATCGGGGACCGTGATCTCCACGTCGCAGTAGCAGTAAGGGAACTCTCTTCGCATCCGGTCGGCAGGCAGGTGCCAGTATAGACCGTCGGCAATGAACAGCGCGCCCGTGAGGACCAGCGCCACATAGAGCGAGGCCCAGGCCGGCGACGACGTCCCGAAGGATACGAGCAATCCCGCCCCGATCGCCGCTATGCTCATGCCGGTCCGGATGAAGGCCAGGCCGGTGCGCGACCGGGCCATGATGGTCCGGAGCCGCGCCATCACGTTCCGCCGCTCAGCGAGCACGGTTCGTTCCAGCGCAAGTCCGGTCGTGGCCCATATGCCGGGCGATTGCGAGGCCGTTACGGGAAGCCGGCAGGACAGCCCGGCAGCCGCTTCCGGCCGCCGGTGCGCCGGCGGGAAGAGGGAATCCCAGATCGTCGGCTGTCCCCCGGTCCTGCGTATCGACGCGATGCCGTCATTGCCCGCGCGACGTCCCGGAACATACCACAGGAGCCCCTCTCCGATCTGTGCAATGCCCAGGAGTATGAGCGCGCCATCGAACCAGGTCCAGAAGGATGTCCGAAACTGTTCGAGGCGCAGGAGCGCGATACCCAGGCCGACCAGGGCGATCCCCGTGCGGCTGAAGGCCAGGCCTGTACGCGCCCGCGCCATCCGGGTCCGGAGGCACCCCAGCAGGGTCCGCTCCTCCGCATAGTCCGTGCGGTCGCTTGCCAGGAACCGCCGCCGCATGACGGGTGAAAGGTCCTGCCATCCCGCGCGGAGGCTGCTGGCGCCCTCGACCCGCTCCGAACGGTCGAACTGCGGCGCGTCACCATCCCATGTTGCGGTGAGAACGGACGATCCGCGCTCCCCGGCCGTCATCCGGCAGTTTGGCTGCTTCGACGCGATCGATCTCGCGGGAAGATACCAGCGAAGCCCGTCCGCTGCCATGACGATGCCGGCGACGAGGAGACAGGCCTGGAGCGGCGCAAGCCACCCGAAGCCGAATATGCGATACAGGATGAGGGCGATCGTGATGAACGCGACGCCGGTCCGCTGAAAGGCAAGGCCGGTCCTCCCCTGGGCAAGCGACGTCCGATGGCATGCGAAGAGCGAACGGCGGTCGGCAAGAAAGGTGCGCACCTTGGCGAGAGGGGTACGCCCCGCTGCCGGTGGAAAAGACGGGTTCAGGTCCTGATTGTGTTCGATGATCCTCACAAGATCGGACGGCAGGGCGGCGAGAAAATCAATGTCCGTCAAGCCGAGGCTCCTCTGTACATCCGCCACGAGCGACCGGTCCCGGGGATTCCATGCGATCACCTCGGCTCGGTCAGCACCAAGGGAGAGGGGAAACCACAATGCCTTTTTAAGGCGTTCAGCATCCACGCGCCGGAGGACCGGTTGCGCGACAGCCACGGCTTCATCATATTCGATGGCGGGACAGTTGAAGGTCTCGGTCAGGCAATGGAGGAGCTCATGTTTCGGGATCCCGCGGCTGAGCAGCAGTTCCTCTGCGGTCAACGGCGAGCCCTTCGACTCTGCGATAATCGAACGCAGCGCTTCATCGGTCAGAAGGTTGCGCCTCACAAGGCGTTGATAGAGCATGGTGAGCATAAGGTACACCTGGTTTCTTCTTTCCCCTGCACAACAGTACAGAGCATGGAGGAACTGAGGGCGTGAACGGGGTCCTTGCGGGACGGGGTGCAGGTCGGGCAGGAAGCAACCGTGGGGGGCGAGCGTTACGCCCCCACGACGAAGACCGGGCATGGTGCCCGGCGGATCACGTTCTCGATAACATGGTCGCCGAAGAGCCGGCCCAGCCAGCCCTTCGGTTTTTTCGCACCCAGGATGATCACATCGCACCGCTCTTCCGCCGCGACCTCAACGATCCTCTCGGCGGGCGTGCCTTCTTCCAGCCGGGTCCTGATCAGGGCGCCCGCTGCATCTGCGGCGCTCCGCGCCCCGGCGAGCGCCTTCTGNNGTTCACCACGTCCGTGGAACCGTTCATCGCGATCAAAACTTTTCTATAGCCTTTCATGTTATTACGCTCCAAAAGATCAGATTACCACGGAGACACTGAGTCACGGAGAAAAGCGGAGAATCTTTTGACAGGATTACAGGATAAGATCAGATTGAGCGGTCTGTTAAACTTCCAGTCCATCCTGTTATCTCATCCGAAAGATTTTAGTATTACTCCGTGTCTCCGTGCCTCCGTGGTTAAGGCGTTGATGCTCTACTTCACCACCAGGACCGGGCAGGATGCGTGGCTGATCACCCGGTTCGTCGTGCTGCCCATGATCGCGCTGTTCACGCCCTTCCATCCGTAGGTCCCCATGGCGATCAGGTCGTTCTCGAGCTTCTGCGCCGCGGCAACGATCTCATCGGACGCATGGCCCTCGCGAACCTCCGTCCTGACGCTGATGCCCAGCCCGTCGGCGATCATCTTCGCCTCGCCGAGGATCTTCTCCGCCTCGGCGCGGAGGCTTTTCTTTATGCTGTCGCTCCGGTAGAACTCCATCATCTCCTCATACCGCGGGATCACGTACAGGACCGTGACCTGCCCGCCTTCCGCCTTTACCATCTGACCTGCCCTCGCCAGCGCTTTTTTGCTGAACTCCGATCCATCATAGGGCACGAGCAGCGACTGATAGCTCCCCGTGCATTCCTTGCACGGCCGTTTCACCACCAGAACATCACAGGGCGCGTTCAGGATCACCTGGGACGTCACACTCCCCATGAGCAGCCGCTTCAGGCCTTTCCGGCCATAGGTCCCGAGCGCGATGAGGTCGGCCTTCTTGCCCTGGGCGATATCGATAAGCACCTCCGGCGGCTCGCCCTCGCACACGAAGGACTCGACGCTCCCGTTCAGGCCGAACTGCGCCTGGAGCTCCTGCTTCGCCGTCCGGCAGACGTGCGCGCCCATCTCGAAGCGCTTTTCCATCTGCGACGGAAGGATGGCGAACTCCTCCTGGTCGAAGAAGACCGCGTGGACCAGGTACAGCTTCCCGTTGCGGCTCTTCACCCGGAGGGAAGCCTCCTTCAGCGCCGCCTTGCTCGACTCAGATTCGTCATACCCAACTACGATCGTGCTGTACATTAGTGTGAACCTCCACCCTTCCTGAAGACCAACCCGACGCCGAAGCCGGCGCTGAGGGCAATGCCGATGGAAAGGAATCCATAAAGCGCCGCGCTGTCCTTCGCCATGCCCGCGAGCGTCTTGACCATGCCCACCTGCTCTACCTTCACATGTGACTCGGCCTGTTCGACAACCTTGCCGTCCTTGACCGCGTACACGGATACGAGATATGCGCCGGGCGCCGCCTGATAGGGCCACTGGGTCTGGATATAATATTCCTGATGCCCGTCCGGCAGGTCCTTCATCTCGATCTTGCCGAAATCGGTCTTGTAAAGGTTCGATGCTTCCTTGAACTTCACGAACTCGCCGAACCACTGTGTCTTCTCCGCCGCATTTGCCATGGGGCTGATCTCCACATGGTCAGCCAGCGCCGCGTAGCCGAGCGTATGCTTTTTCTGCTCCTCGGCGGTAAGGATATCGTCGACCT
Organism: Nitrospirota bacterium; assembly: GCA_017885365.1. Next base: position 2,060 of record JAFNGD010000417.1, on the reverse strand, counting down.
TCTTCGTGCTGAACAGTTCGTACATGTTCGGCGTGTTCTCGAACGTCAGCGTGCCTACGTTCATCCAAAGAACACCGGCAACCTTGCCCTTCTGCTTCATG
>JAFNGD010000417.1:0-1952 GCA_017885365.1 Nitrospirota bacterium | reverse complement strand
AAGTCGATGGTGATGTGGTCATGGTTCGCCTTCGCCGTCAGCATCGCCGAGGCATCACGGCCGAAAAGGACAATCGATATCGCTGCAAGCAGCATGAGCGTAAGTTGTGCCATTCTCCTGACTACTGACTCCTGTCTCCTGGATCCTATCATCTTAATGTCCCCCTGCCTGTGAGATGAGCAGCGATGGCGTCAGCGTCAGGTCGAACACGATCTTGACGGTCACGATGAGTACGATCGTAGCGAGCAGGACCTTGAGCTGCTCCCCCTTGAGCTTCCTGCCGAAGACCGTACCGATCTGGGCGCCCACCGTGGAACCGACCAGCAGCAGCACGGCCAACAGGAAGTCCACGCTGTGGTTCGTAGTGGCCTGCAGGAAGGTCACCTCGATGCAGGTGAACAGTATCTGGAACAGGCTCGTCCCGACCACGACGTGCATCGGCATCCGGAGCATGTACACCATCACCGGCACCATGAGGAAGCCTCCTCCCACACCCATGATCGCGGCGAGTACGCCGACGAAGGCTCCGAGCACGATGGGAACCAGGGCCGAGTGGGTCACGCCGGACTTCTCGAACCGCGTCTGGAGCGGCAGCGATTTAAGGAAGCGTCCGACTGCCGACTCTTTTTCCTCTTTGACTTCCTCGACTGTTGTCTGCTTTTTTCTCATGCTCTGGATACTTTCGATGAACATGTAGACGCCCACGATACCGAGCATCAGCACGTAGGTCATCTTGATCACGAAGTCCGCGTTTCCCATGGCGTGCAGCAGTTTGATCGCCTGCACGCCGACCAGGCCGCCGAGAAATCCGCCGACGAGGAGGTAGATTCCCATCTTGAAGTCCACGTTCCCCACCTTCCAGTGGGCATAGGTGCCGGACGTGGAGGCCGCCACGATCTGATTCGAGTCCGTTGCCGCGGCAACGGTGGACGGGATGCCGAACATGATGAGCAGCGGGGTCAGCAGGAAACCGCCGCCCACGCCGAAGAGGCCGGACAGCAGGCCGACAGCCAGCCCCAGGCCGACAGGGATCAGGATATTGATGCTGGTGAGTGCTACGGGTAGATACAGGTACATCGTGATAACTCCTTTTCAGAAGGATTTTATTTCTCGCAAAGGCGCAAAGGCCGCCAAGAAGACCGCTCCTTCCTTTATATTCTTAAAACCTTTGCGTGCTCAGCGGCTCGCCTAGAGGCGCCTACTTCTGGTGGCGACAGAAAGCTTTGCTTTTGCATTTGACTCAATAGCCCGCCGACGGAACGTACCGCAGCGGCGCACCCTTCCGTACCCGCGCTTCCCGCGCAGCCTGGACGGACTGCCGCGTCATGGTCACGATGGGCCGCGACGCGGTCCTGACCAGGCGGTTCAGGTCACGGGTCGTCAGCATCTCGCTCTCCGTCACCGCAGGGCTGAGCACCACCTTGTCGATGGTCGCGTTGATCTTGAGATAGGAACGGATGCCGGAGACCACGTCCTTGTCCGTGTTCTGTACGTCCAGATGTACGCCTGCCTTGCTGGACGCAACGACCATCTCGGTGATCTTCCTGTCCATGCCGGCCGGAAGGACGCGGTCCTTGCCGCTCGCGATTCGGCGGGCGGTCTCGTGCTCACCTTCCTCGGCGAAGCTCACCCCTGCCATGATGTCCTCGAACTGCTCTTTCAGAGAGTCCTTCTTCCGCACCAGCAGGACCACGACATCCTCGATCATCGCCTTTGCCAGTTCGATGGTGTAGGAGATGCCTTCGTCAACATGCTCATCCTGATAGGTGACGAATAACAACTGCCGCTTGTTCATATGCTCCTCCTTGTTTGTTTGGTATCTATAGAGCAAGTGGGGTGCCAGAAGCTAACATATTGATTTCCATGGATTTACATGCAGATAAAGAATAGGATTGTGTTTCATATTTGAACGGCCGTGAACGGTACGTGAGGAGCTTAGCGAAGCGATGCAC
>JAFNGD010000416.1 GCA_017885365.1 Nitrospirota bacterium | reverse complement strand
TGAGGTTGTCCTTGATGCCCATGACGGGGTTCATCTCCGCTGCCGCGAGGTAATCCTCGAGGAACTTCCGGTAGCGCGTCCGGTCGGGCAGCTTGAGGTTCGCGCCTTCGCCGAAGAGCGCGAGACGGTTGAAGTGGAACACGTCGGCCTTTCCCCGGAGCAGCGCGGCCAGGGGGATGACCTCGTCCATGTTGTCGCGCGTCAAAGTGAGCATGACCATGGAATAGATGCCCAGGTCGCGCAGAACGTCCAGGAACGCCAGGATGCGGTCGAAATGGCCCGTGCCGCGGATGCTGTCGTTATGCTCGCGAAGGCCCTCGAGGCTCACCTGGAAGAAGACGGGCTGCTGGATCGCCATGATCTCCTCGATGCGGCTGCGGGGAGCGGCGTTCCCGAGGATCGCGGTGCCGAACCCGCGGTCCGCGGCTGCGCGGTAGATCTCGTTGAACTGCGGATGGAGCAAGGGATTGCCGCCGGTGAAGGAGACTGCGCCCCGGACCCTCCGGTCCCTGCAGAAGGCGCGCAGGTCGTCGAGGACGCGGACCGCCTGTCCGAGGGAGAGGGGAGAGCGGTCGCTCCGGTCATAGCAGTGCTTGCAGTGGAGGTCGCAGACCTGCGTGATGTGCCACTGGAGCGTGAAGGAGCCCGAGGAAAGGAACTCCTCGTCACCGGGCCTGCCGGCCCTGAAGACCGACGGATCACGCCGGAGTTTCGAAGAAGGCGCGAGCAGCAGGCCCTGCCGGACGGCGCGGTCGATCACCTCGTCCACAACATTGACGGGAACCTTGCCCTCGGTAGCCACTGACTCGGCAGAAATGCCTTCAGCGGCCATCTTGAGCGCAAGGAGGTCATCGTTCGCGGCCGGTCTGATGCGGGCCTTGTTCCCCTGCGGATCGAACCAGAGCAGGACATGCTCCGGACCCTCGACCGGTGCCGCGGCCTGTCCCGCCTCCGGCTCCAGCAGGCCGGACAATCCGCGCCAATGTGCTTCCTGCACCGCAACCGTGGGATTCACGGTAAGCGCATCGACGGACACCGGCAGGGAGGCTGCCCGGCCCCGAAGGAGCCAGAGCGCATGTTCGAGCTGCAGGAGGTCGTGCAGGAATCCGGGGAGGATTACGCCCGCAGCGTTCAGCGAGTTGAACAGGGCATCGGGGGCCGGGACCACATCTGCCGGCGTGACGTGCCTGTCCCAGAGGCCCGTGCCGACAGCGGACCGGGAAACCGGATACACGGCGTTGATCTTGTCGATGGTCATGTCAGGATGGGCCCCGAAAAATTATATCCCGGGCATGGCGTAAAGTCCATACCCGGGATAGTAAAGGATGCTGATCGGTCGGGGTCATTGCCCCGAGATGAATCCAGGAGCGAGCGCATTCCGCAGCTTGCTGCGGGGTTAGCGAGCGATTAGAATAATATTACTACCTTGAGGATCGAAGATTCCCTGCAGCTTGCTGCAGGGAGCTTCAATTCCGGTACTTCGTCTTTTTCTAGTGCGACCGCACTATTATTTGGATCCGCCTCAGCTGCTCTTCGGCGAAACCTTCTTGGCGCCGCCTCAACTGCTCTTCGCCGGCGCCGTCTTCGTCGCTTCCGACTTCAGCGCGGTACCGGTGGGGGCAGATTTGGTCGCGCCCGCTGCCTTGCCGCCTTCCGCTTTCGGGCTTTCCGCAGCTATGAGGCTGGTGCCCGCCAGGAGACCGGCGATGCCGAGCCCTGCCAGGTACTTCTTGAGATCCTTCGGGTCCATTGGTCATTCACCTCCTTTACCGTTTCGCGTTTGTACCGTCGATAGCATATTGATAAATCCGATTGGAGAGGTCAACAACTATCGGCAATACTAACAGCGTCCCTCTCCACTGTCAAGAAGATGCTTTCGCTGTGATCGATATCAGGCCGGCAAAGGCGGCCGGCGGAAGGATCAGAGAGAATAGAAACACAGCGGAGAATTCCTGGCCCCGGATCTAAAAAAGAGAACCCGGACAGGAACTTCTTGCCTGGCCGGGATGCATGCTGTTGTACCTTGCCGGGCCGTTATCCGGTCCGGGGCGCATCGTGGTGCGCCAGTGTCGTCATGTTCCGTGGGATAGTGCGACCGCACTATTGTTTGGTGCCGCTTCAGCTGCTCTTGGCAGGGGTTTGCGAAGCGTCGCCTTTGGCGCCGCTTCAGCTGCTCTTTGCCGGAGCCTGCTGGGCGTCACCTTTCTTGCCGCCTCAGCCGGTAGAGGCGCAGCCGCCAGCCATCATACTGGTGCCTGCCAGGAGTCCGGCGATGCCAATCCCTGCCAGAAACTTTTTGAGTTCCTGTGCGTCCATGGTTCACCTCCTTTCTCTCACGGTAACTGTTCACGGGGAACACGATAGGAACACACGATCGAGACGCCATCCTTTGATAAAAAAATCGTATCAGCACCGTCAGGCGATGTCAAGGGTCAGTCGGAATATGGTGATACTGCGGTCTCTTCTCTCTATAAAATCAAGGGGTAAAGAGTTATAATTCTTTCATGAAAAAGCTCATTATCACATTGATCGCGATGCTGGTCTCGGGAGGGATGCATATGGCGCTGGCGGGCGAAGCCGGGAAGGGGTCAGCAGTCACCCCGAAGAATCTGGAGAAGGCGACCTTCGCGGGCGGCTGCTTCTGGTGCATGGAACCGCCCTTCGAGAAGCTCAAGGGGGTGGATGCCGTCATAGCGGGGTACACCGGCGGAAAGACCGAGAACCCGACGTACGAAGAGGTCTCTTCAGGCAGGACCGGACATGCCGAGGCTGTGGAGGTCCGTTATGACCCTGCACAGATAACCTATGCCGAGCTGCTGGATGTGTTCTGGCACAATATCGACCCGACGACGCGCGACCGGCAGTTCGTGGACACGGGCAGCCAGTACCGGACCGCCATCTTCTATCACAACGAAGAACAGAAACGGCTGGCCGAGGAATCAAAGAAGAAATATGATGCGTCGGGACGGTTCGGAAAGCCCATCGTGACCGAGATCGTGCCTGCGGGGAAGTTCTACCCCGCCGAGGAATATCACCAGGATTATTACAAGAAAAGCGCAGTGCGCTACAAGTTCTACCGCTTCAATTCCGGCCGCGATCAGTACCTGGAGAAGATCTGGGGTAAGGAGAAGGACAAGTAGCGGCAGACACGGGGACGGGGGAATCGGAGACGACTGCATCAGGGTACAAACGGCTGCGGAACGGACAGGGAGGGACGACGGACATCATGAACACCATTCTGATCACTGCGGCGGCTCTCATCGTCCCCCAAGGATGGGGCGTGGTCTCCTTTTATATCGGGTTC
>JAFNGD010000415.1:3678-4139 GCA_017885365.1 Nitrospirota bacterium | reverse complement strand
GAGGTCATCGATCCCCTGCAGCGGATCAAGCGGATCAACGAGGCGCTGGGCAAGGAGATCGAGCTGCTGTCCATGCAGCAGAAGATCCAGGCCGACGTCCGCGGCGAGATCGACAAGACGCAGCGCGAGTATTTCCTGCGCGAGCAGCTCAAGGCGATCCAGAAGGAGTTGGGCGACACCGACGACCGCTCCGAGGACATCCGCGAGCTCCGGGAGAAGATCAAGGCCGCAAAGATGCCGGAGAAGGCGGAGAAAGAGGCCGACAAGCAGCTCCGGCGGCTCGAGCGCATGCACCCCGACGCCGCCGAGGCATCCATGACCCGCACGTACATCGAGGGTCTCGCCGAACTACCCTGGAGCAAGGCGACGAAGGACAACCTGGACCTCAAGGCGGCGCAGAAGATCCTCGAGGAGGACCACTACGACCTCGAGAAGGTGAAGGAGCGCATCCTCGAGTACCT
>JAFNGD010000415.1:0-3647 GCA_017885365.1 Nitrospirota bacterium | reverse complement strand
GCGGAGATCCGCGGCCACCGCAGGACTTACGTGGGCGCGCTGCCGGGCAGGATCATCCAGGGCATCAAGACGGCCGGGTCCAACAACCCCGTCTTCATGCTCGACGAGATCGACAAGATCGGCGCCGACTTCCGCGGCGATCCGTCGGCCGCGCTGCTCGAGGTGCTGGACCCGGAGCAGAACAACTCCTTCAGTGACCACTACATCGGGCTGCCTTTTGACCTGTCCAACGTGATGTTCATCACCACGGCCAACATGACGGACCCCATCCCGGGGCCGCTCAAGGACCGCATGGAGATCATCCGGCTGTCGGGTTACACGGAGCATGAGAAGCTCGGCATCGCCAAGAGCTACCTCGTGCCGCGCCAGCTCAAGGAGAACGGCGTCACCGAGAAGAACATCAGCATCCCGGACAAGACCATCCTCAAGATCGTTGATGCGTACACGCGGGAAGCGGGGGTCCGCAATCTGGAACGGGAGATCGGCCACCTCTGCCGCAAGGTTGCCCGGAAGATCGCCGAGGGCGAGACCGGCCTGTTCACCATTACCACGGCCAATATGCACAAGTACCTCGGCGTGCAGAAGTTCCTGCCCGAGGAAGAACGGAAGAAGGATGAGATCGGGGTGGTAACGGGCCTCGCCTGGACCGAGACCGGCGGGGACGTCCTCTATATCGAAGCGACCACGATGAAGGGCAAGGGCACGCTGACGCTCACCGGCCAGCTGGGCGATGTGATGAANNGAGTCGGCCCACGCAGCCCTCACCTATGTCCGGTCCCGGGCGGCCGACCTGGGCATCAACACCGAGCGCTTCGGCAAGACGGATGTGCACATCCACGTCCCGGCCGGCGCCATCCCCAAGGACGGCCCCTCGGCCGGCGTCACCATGGCCACGGCCCTGGCGTCGGTCTTTACGAACGAGCCGGTGCGGAACGACCTCGCCATGACCGGAGAAGTGACGCTGCGGGGCAGGGTCCTGCCCATCGGCGGCCTCAAGGAAAAGACCCTGGCGGCGAGGCGCGCGGGCATCACCACGGTGATCATTCCGAAGCAGAACGAGAAGGACCTCGACGACATCCCGAAGGAGATCCGGAAGGACATTAAGTTCATTTTCGCCGAGACCATGGATGACGTGATCAATACGGCGCTCAGGAAAAAACTGCCCCGCCGCATCGCCCATGGGAAGAAGCCGGGCAGGTCCCGGTCGACACATTAAGATCGAGGAGCCAGGAGTCAGGAAACAGGAGAAAACACATAAGCAACGGCTCGCAAGCGAAAGCTTGCCACCAAGGCACTAAGACACGAAGGACATCCCTGCTTCGAAAAACTTAGTGCCTTTGTGTCTTTGTGGTGACCATGAGCATGAAGATCTCAGACCTCGGTGAGTTCGGTCTTATCGAACAGATCAGGAAAACAGCTTCCCGCCGTTCGAAACGGGCGCCGATCGGCATCGGAGACGATGCTGCGGCGCTTTTTGTTTCTCCTTCCGCAACGCTCCTTGCCACGACCGATATGCTGTTGGAAGGCGTCCACTTCGACCTTGCCACGACCGGCCTGTTCTCCCTGGGATGGAAGTCCGCGGCCGTGAACCTGAGCGACATCGCGGCCATGGGGGGCGCGCCCCGCTTCTGTTTGACCGCCCTCGGTATCCCGCCCTCCCTGACGGTCGAGGACGTCAGGGAGTTCTACCGGGGCGTCAATGCCTGCCTGAAGAAGTTCGGGGCGGTCCTCGTGGGAGGGGACACCTGCCGGTCCCGTACGGGCCTGGTCATCAGCGTGTCGGTGCTCGGCGAGATGGAACAGAAACGGGTCATCACACGCTCAGGTGCCCGGCCCGGGGATAGGATATTCGTTACCGGAACGCTCGGGGACTCGGCAGCGGGACTGGAATTGCTAAGGACAGGAGCCGGAAGCCAGAAGTCAGGAGCCAGAAGGTTGATAGAGAAGCATCTGCGGCCGGTACCGCGCGTTGCGGAAGGAAGGAAATTAGCGAAGGCCGGGGTCGCAAGCGCCATGATCGATGTGAGCGACGGGCTCTCGTCCGACCTGGGGCATATCTGCGAACAGAGCAGGGTGGGGGCGGAGATATTCGCCGAAAGGATCCCTCTCTCAACGAGCGTGATGTCCTTGAAGACCTTGGAGCGGCCAGCGCTGGCATACGCCCTGTCCGGCGGCGAGGACTATGAACTGCTGTTCACGGTCCCTCTGGACACGCTGCAGAAGTTCAGATCGCTGCGGCTCGATGCGTCGGAGATCGGCGTCATCACCCGGGGCCGGGCAGCAACGATCATCGGCGGGGACGGCCGGAAAACGCCGCTTCGGCCGTCGGGGTACGACCATTTCGGTGGGCGGGCCCGCGGCAGGAGGCCTCGCAGGTGAGAACATACATCCGCGATCGGCTCCGGGAGATCGTGAAGCTCGACGATCCCCCGCACAAGCTTGCGCTTGCCGTCGCCATCGGGGTCTTCATCGCATTCAGCCCCTGGCTCGGGTTGCACATCGTTTCCTGCCTCCTCTTTGCCTGGATCTTCCGGGTGAGCAAGTTCGTGGTCCTGACCGCCACGTTCGTGAACAACCCCTGGACCATGGTGCCCATCTATGCCTTCAATCTCTGGTTCGGCGTCCGCCTCACGGGCGGCGAGATTACCATCCCCGAGATCGCCTGGAGCGAGATCGGATTCCGCGAACTCTTCACGATCCTGAAACCCTACCTCTGGCCCTTTGTCGCAGGCTCGCTGGCAGCCGGCGCCATTGCCGGCGTCCTCTCCTATTTCGTTTTTCACTGGGCCGTTACGCGCTACCGCAAGGTCGAGCCCGCATAGGGCGGTCGATCTCACTTCATCGGGAGGTCTTCTTCAGAGGAGGCCTGTACGCAACATCGTCCGGCTCATCCAGATCGATCAGGCACAGAAAGGTGGCGGCAACGATGAGCTGCAGCACCGGCAGCATGGTCCGGGTCGCGCTCGTTCCAAGGTGCCAGGCGAGGTCAGAGTTCGTTGTCAGGTAGATCCAGAACATCGCTGACCCGTAGAGGGCCGCGGTCAGGACCGTGAACCAGACAGCAGCGGGGACCCGCCGCTTCATGATCCATCCGGCGGCGATGGTGCATGCCAGGATCGCCGCCGCCTTGGCGATCTCGGCCTTCATGAGCAGCGCGTCCGCGATGACGCCGGCTGCGCCCTGCCGGAGCCGCGCGCCGATCAGCTGCATGTCCGTGGGCGATGAGGGTATCTCGGACGGAAGGCCCCAGCGTCGGATCAGCACCTGCCAGAGGATCGGGCCGAGGAAGACAGCGGCTCCGATGAGAGCCATACGCCAGGTCAGCATTTCCCGAAGGGAAGCGGCCGTCCTCCGCCGGACGAGGAAGACCGCGGACAGACTGATCAGGGAGCAGACGACCAGGAGATTCCCTTCGTTTTTGAGCGAGACCGTCATGGCGAGGGACGCGATCCCCGTCAGCGCATCGAGCCGGTCTCCCGTCGAGAGCCACCGCGCCAAGAAGAGGCAGGCGAGCCCCGAGTACAGCGCAAGGTATCCGTCCATGTAACCGTTCCAGCGCCATCCGCCCAGGTTGATCAATGCCATGACCAGGAGATAGCCGCCGCTCAGCCCCGGCTTGCGGACGAAGGATGCGAGCGCGATGAGCG
>JAFNGD010000414.1:3931-7833 GCA_017885365.1 Nitrospirota bacterium | reverse complement strand
CCTCAGAGGGGAGAGGAAGCAAAGGTGAGGGTGAATCTTTATTAGGGAAGGGGTGAGGGGAGTTTCTGTATCGGGCAGGGGTGAGGGTGCTGTTGTCTTCCTGCATGGCAAAGACGCCGTGCGGACAGACCTCGGCGCACCGGCCGCAGCCGGTGCATTTCTCAGGAGCGTATTGAAGGGTCGAAACATTCGCCAGGTATTTCATAGGACACCCCATTCCCTGATCTTCAGCACGATCAGCAGGATCATTGATACGGCCGTTGCCGCAATATAGGCAGGGACGCCGTACTTCAGTTCCTTTTTTACGCCCGACATGCCGGTAAAGGTCGTCGAGCCCGTGAATTGGAGCGCGATGTACGAGCTCACGGCCGGAAAGAACAGGTAGACGACTGCAAGATCAGCAGCTCCGCCCTGAACGGGCATGCCGCCCAGCTGATGGACCAGGAGGACGGACAGCATGCCCATGATCCAGCCCTTGACCGCGAACGACCGGCCGGGGATCCAGGGCAGCAGCACCGGCGTGACGAACGCGCCGGCGAAAACCGAGACCAGCCCGAGGAGCAGGAACGGCAGGCCGTTGGTCCATGCCTGCTTGAACAGAATGCCCGACGGCTGCAGTCCGAAGATGAGCAGGACCGCTGTCGCGAACCAGGGGAACTTCTTCATGACCGGGTTGATCTCCATGGGTGTCAGGACCATGCGGTCGAGCAGCGAGAACCTCATCGTGGTCATCTCCCGGGTCTTGGTATACCCGGCGCGGACATAGGCGGGGATGTCGCGCGCCTCGACCGGCCCGAAAGAGACCCGGAACCCCGTCCTTTTCTGTACCACGCCGGCCTTCACACCGACGGCGCCGAGCTGCGGCACGATGACGCGCCGGTGGCCGACGACCGCGTCGAGACGCGCTTCGGTAATGCGCTTCACCAGCTCGTCGGTCCCGAAGGTCCCCTTCCCTGCCGCGCACCAGACATTGATGCTCTTCGTGTCGAGCACGAGGACCCACGCATTGAAGCCCGTCAGTGCCCGGCGCAGGATATCGAAGGTCAGCTTGTAGTTGGCGGTCACGAAAACATCGGAATCCCTGCCCGGTTCTCCCAGGGCGTACAGCCCCGGCGCGACCGTGTATCGCATGCGGTACCCGCCGGACCTGCTCTTGATCATGCCCCAGCGGTCCGCCAACGTCCATGCCGCAGTGATCTGCGGGACCGCGCCCGCAGGCGTCGGCACTGCTCCCGTGATCCAGTGGGGGACGTTCCTATTCGCGGAAGGACAGGACAGGATGTTCCTGGCCGTATCGCCGGAACAGACGCTGTCCGCCGTCCCGGTCCCGCAGCAGGGACTACCGGCATTCGGCGGTTCCTTCGTTATGAACGTGAGTTTTTGCATCGGTGTGCTCCCCTTTACAAAATGATGCGCAGGAAGGACATTTTACGTATACGCAAGTATCACTTCCGACGGGAACAACATCTGTTGATGGTATTCTCTGATTTCAACTTTCCATCCGTGTTGTTTGAGTTTCTCCATAAGTTTGACACCGCGACATCCGCCCATTGTCTTCGGGGAAGCGCGGTAGATGAGATCATATAATTTGCTGCCCTGCGTCTCTCCTTCGGTCATGTTGACCAACAAAAGTTTCCCGCCCTTTTTCAGGACCCGCTTGAACTCTGCGAGCACTTTATCCATGTCCTCAAATGAGATCAGGTCGAACATATAATTATTCACCAATACATCGATCGATCCTGTCGCCATCTGAAGATCGAAGGCGGTGCCTGTGCGGAGGGAGTAGCGCGTTTCCGGCAGTTTGCTTAAGCGTTTTTTCGCCTTCGCCAGCATTCCCGGGGACAGGTCGATGCCGATATTCAGCCCATGGGGGTTTCTTTTCACGATCTCATAAAAGGCCAAGCCCGTGCCGACGGCCACTTCAAGGATGTTTTGACCGTCTTCGATGCCTGCCAGCTCGATAGCCCGGCGTCTTGCGCGAGACTCCGTCATCTTGCCCCAAAGGTCATAGACACCCGACAACTTGTCATAGACAAGGGCAATTTCGCTTTGAGAGACTCTTGCGTCGAGCTTTTCTTCCGACAGGGCGCGCGGGTCTCCGCAACAGGATATTCCACAACAGGAAAGCGATGGATTCATGAATACACCTCCTCTCGGGTCACTTGTTCAGAATGTTTCCCATCACCGGGCCGAGCATGCTCTTGACCATCGTTTCGAGATTTCCCGCCTTGATCAGGGCTATGCAGCATACCGCGCCGTCCTTTTTCCAGCTGGTGACCGCAAGCTTGTCGCCGGCCTTGATGCCTGCCTTTTCGCGCAGTTCCTTCGGGAGCACCATCTGTCCCCGTTCATCGACCGTCACGATCGCCTCGACAGCGCAGCACCCCAGGTCCACTGCCGGAACAGCGCCTGACGCTGTCTCCTTCATTTTTGTCTTCTGCATCCCATCCTCCCTCTAGATATCTTACTATTCTGATAAATCAGTAATATCAGTTTTTCCGTTCCCTGTCAAGTTTTTTTTTCGAAGCCCCGCAGGAGTGGATGCGGTCCGGGGGGGCGGGTGCCGTTCTTCTCCCCTCTCGACAAAAGGGGAAAAAAGACTTACTATCAGGTCATCGTTTTCGGACGCAGGAAGAGAGGAGCGCCATGCAACTGCATTTCACCAGAACCAACGGCCCTGTCGACGAGGCCATCGACAGTCTGATCGGGATAGCCGAAGGGATAGATCGTCCCGAGTATGTCCGCGAGATGATCCTCGCCGCGCTCAAGGCGGGCCAGGAGGACGACGCGCAGGCGGACCTCAAGCTCATGAACACGACGCNNGAAATGCGCTTCACCGCCAAGGTGTTCGGCCCCTACCGCAACGTGCGCAAGGTGACGGTCTTCGGCTCCGCCCGAACAGCGCCCGACGAGCCGGTCTATGGTATGGCGCGCGCCTTCGGCAAAAAGCTCGCTGAATCAGGCTACATGGTCATCACCGGCGGCGGGAACGGCATCATGCAGGCCGCGAACGAGGGCGCCGGGCCGGAGCATTCCTTCGGCGTCAACATCCGGCTTCCTTTCGAGCAGCATCCCAACCCGGTCCTGATCGGGAATCCCCGCCTCATCACGTACAAGTATTTCTTCAACCGCAAGGTCGCGTTCCTGAAAGAGGCCGATGCCGTGGCGCTCTTTCCCGGCGGGTTCGGAACGCTCGACGAGGCCATGGAGACGCTGACGCTGGTCCAGACCGGCAAGCGCAACCCCATGCCCCTTGTGCTCGTGGACGAGCCGGGTGGCACCTACTGGACGAAGTGGATCAGGTTCTTCGAGGACGAACTCCTCGCACACGGCTATATCACGGAATCGGATTTTTCGATCTTCGAGCGGGTGGATTCGGTCGATGCGGCAGTCGGCCGGATCAATCGTTTTTACAGCCGGTACCACAGCCTGCGGTATGTGAACGGGAAATTGGTCATCCGTCTTACGTCCCGGCTCGACACGAACCATATCGGAAAGCTGAAGGAAACCTTTGCCGATATCCTGACCCCCGGTGGGGCCATGGAGCTGTCGGGCCAGCTGCCCGCGGAGCAGGAAGAACCAGAACTGGCCCATTTGCCGAGGCTGGTCCTTGATTTCAACCGGAAGAATTTCGGAAGGCTCAGGAACCTGATCGACGCGATCAACCGGTTCTAAAATTCAACGGCGAATGCTTTATCTCTCGCAGAGTCGCAAAGGGCGCAAAGAAAACCTTTGACACAGATAANNTTGACACAGATAACTGCGGATCAAGGACCTGAAAAAGCATGATCAGACAATTCTTTATCATGACTCTTCATAGGGTTTTCTCAGTGTAAATCAGTGTCAAAGGATCAAAGCTTTTTCTCTCGCAACGACACAAAGAAAACCTTTGACACAGATAA
>JAFNGD010000414.1:3474-3784 GCA_017885365.1 Nitrospirota bacterium | reverse complement strand
GAAGTGCGGGGTATCCGATCCTATCCCGCTATCCTGTCAATAGGCCTTTACCTGAGCAGTTATTTGCATCCGGCGCAGGAGGACGATGAACATCCCCCGCAACCGGAGCTGCCGCCGGAGCCGTCCGAGGACCTGCCCATGCCAAACTTCGAGAGACGCTTCTCCGTCTCCTTCGATCCGCACTTCGGGCAGAGGACCTCGGGGTTCTGGCCGAAGACCAGCTTCTCGAAGCATTCTTTGCAGGCACAGCATTGATATTCGTAGATCGGCATGGCTGAAAATCATTTTTACCGCAGAGATCGCTGAGAGC
>JAFNGD010000414.1:396-3425 GCA_017885365.1 Nitrospirota bacterium | reverse complement strand
ACTTCTCGATCCCGATGTCCGTGAGGGGGTGCTTCGCAAGCTGGTCGATGACGTTGAACGGGATCGTCGCGATGTGCGCCCCGGCCATGGCTGCATCCACCACATGGAGCGGGTTCCGTATGCTGGCCACGATCACCTCGGTGCCGTAGCCGTAGTTGTTGTAAATGGCCAGAATCTGGCGCACCAGGTCCATGCCGTAGTGGCTGATGTCGTCGAGCCTGCCGACAAAGGGGCTTACGTAGGCCGCACCCACCTTGGCCGCGAGCAGCGCCTGGCTCGGCGAGAACACCAGCGTCATGTTCACCTTGATGCCCTTCCCCGCGAGGACCTTCGTTGCCTTGAGGCCGTCCTTGGTCATCGGCAGTTTCACCACGATGTTCTTGTGGATCTTCGCCAGGTCCTCGCCCTCCACAACCATCTTGTCCGCCTCGAGGCTCACGGCCTCGGCGCTGATGGGCCCGTCCACGATGGAGCAGATCTCGCTGATCACCTGCCGGAAGTCCCTTCCCTCCTTGGCGATGAGCGACGGGTTCGTCGTGACGCCGTCCACGACCCCCAGGCTCGCTGCCTCGCGGATCTCCTTCACGTTCGCTGTATCGATAAAGAATTTCATTGCCTGCTCCCCTCTCCGATTATTTCTTCTGCAGGCTGCTGCCTGCCGTTTTTCGTACGGTTGTTTCCTTGTCCCCGTGTCCCCGTGTCTCCCCGTCCCCGTGTCCTTCTTTCCGCAGCGCTTCTGCAAGCACCTGCACCGTGTGCACGACCTCGACATCTGATCCGGCGCGGCGCAGGGAATCGGCGATCTGCATCCTGCAGCCGGGACAGCCGGTAACCACGACGGAGGCCTGCGTCGCGATGACATTGCGTGCCTTCTTGTCCCCGATGGTGCCCGATAGCGACGGATGGCTGATGCGCATGACCCCGCCGAACCCGCAGCACTGCTCAGGCTCCTTCATCTCGACGAGCTCGATGCCCGGAACGGAACGGAGCACGTCCCGCGCGGTCTGCGCCAGCCCCTGCCCCCTCCCGAGATGGCAGGGATCGTGCCAGGTGACCCGCGCGTGCACGGGAGGGAGAACAAGTCCGGACAGTTTGCCGTTCAGAAATTCATGGATGTCGAGAACGCTAATCTTCTCGCCACCCGACGCCGCCAGCAAAGCAGGATATTCTTTCTTGAACGTCAAGCCGCAGGACGCGCAGGCGGTCACGATCACTTCAACATCGAGGGCCGACAGGATATCGGCGTTCTTCCGGGCAAGGTCTTCGGCGGCGGCGCGGTCGCCCAGGGAGAGATAGGGCCTGCCGCAGCATTGCAGACCGTCGGGTATGACGACCTCATAGCCGAGGGCAGCAAGCAACCCCGCTGCCGCGTCCCCGATGTCGGGCTGGAAATAGTTGATGGCGCACCCCGGGAAGAAAGCGACCCTGCCTTTTGGCTTTTTCTCCGCGTCACCGCGTCTCCCCGTCGCCTTGTCGTTCTTGTCCTTCCCCCTGTCCCCGTGTCTCCCTGTCCCCGTGTCGGCTTTTCCGTGCCCCCTGACCGATCCCTTCCCATAGTGCAGCGCCACGGGCGCAAGCCAGGCAAGGGACCGCATCAGGACCGGGTGCTTCAGCGCCCCGGATACCAGTCCGGCAACGATGCCTGGGCCGGTCTCTTGAATGGCCTGCTCCTTCGCTGCCTGGATGATCGTGCTGAACGGGACACCGCTTGCACAGGCGGACTCGCAGGCCATGCATCCCGTGCAGGTCGCCAGCCGGTCCTTGTAGACATCGGAAACGCGGAGCTTTCCGTCCAGCACCGCCTCGATGAGCGCCATCCTCCCGCGCGGCGAGCGGGATTCCCGTCGGTCCGCGAGGAACGAGGGGCAGACCGTGCTGCAGGCGCCGCACCGCACGCACCGACTGATGTCCTTGCGGAATTTCTCCAATGTTGTCCCGCCGATTTTATTCATTTTTCGCAAGCAGTTCTGCTGATCACACTGCTGTCATGGAGAGTGGTGTTCTCCTGACTCCTGACTCCTGACTCCTGACTCCTGACTCCTCACGGTATGATCGTCACCGGCGTCCCGAGGGAAACGATGCTGAAGAGCTCATCCATGTCCGTGTTGGTCAGGGCAATGCATCCGTCGGTCCAGTTCTGCCGGTTAGCCCATACCACGGGGTCTTCGAGCATCCTGCCATGAATACCGATGGCGCCGCCGAGGCGGGTGTCCCACGTCGGCTGCCGTCGTTCCCGATGGGCCTGCTCGATCTCCTCGTACTCCCGGGGCGTAATGTCGCCCCGCTGGAGCCCCTGCTCCGCGTGCTTCAGGCCCGGGTAGCTCAAGCCGAGGAACTTGTAGAACCGCTTGCTGTGGTTCATGCTGCAGATGNNCCCTTGCCGAACACGGCCCAGTAGGTCTTGACCGGCGAGGACCCCTTGAAGAGGGTGAGCGAGTACTGCGATTTCCAGACCACCAGGGAGGTTGCGCCCTCCATCCGGGACAGCATTGCGATGAGCTCCCGGCTGGCCGTTCCGGGCGTGTCGGGAAGGGGCGAGAGGACGATGACCAGGAAGAGTGCGGTGAGGAAGCGGAGCGTCGTCGTTATGGAAGTCCAGATCTGGAGCATGGCATCTGCCCTACGATGACCGGTGGTCCCGCTCGTAGGCGTCGGCGCAGCCTGCGCTGCAGAAGTAGTTGGTCCGGCCCCCGCTGCGCCGGGCAAGCGCCCGGCCCTTCACCACGTAGGTGCGACACTGCGGGTCCTGGACCATCTCCTCGCCCGGGATCCGCGGCGCCCGCGGCTCCCCGCCCTGATAGGCGGACATCGCGGAGCGGAACACCACCTTCACGGCCTGGTAGACCACCAACAGCAGGATGAAAAAAAGGATAGCGCGCATCAGTTCGCCCTCTGCCTCATCGCTTTCTTGAACTGGGCCATGGTCGCCTGCAAATAATCCGCCTTGGGATACTTGGGTGCGACCTGGAGCAGCTGCTCCCAGTACGCGATCGCTTTGGCGTAGTCCTTCCGGTCATAGCCGTACACGA